>JACNFQ010000027.1 GCA_014384545.1 bacterium
CCCTCCACAAACCCCCCCCCCCGAACCCACCCCCGAACCCCCACCTCTCCCCCCCCCGCCCCAGTGGGAACCTGGATACGAAGGATGTCCTTTGGGTGCCCGCACCCAAACCCACGAAGAGTATATCGCTGCGTGCTGGCCTGAGGACCGGGGTCGCTCCCAGTACAAGATTACGCGCTTTGGGTCCGTTGATATCAAGGGTGGAGAGGGGTGGTTTCACCCGCCCACCAGGAGCACTTTGGGGCGAATTGATGTGGGTAGAAGTGGTTCGCCCTTTGGGTTGCCCAAGACGATTCAAGATGAAGGCTTGGCGAATGAGTTATCTGTGGTTGTGGAGATTTCCTACACCCCTGAAGGTGCCACATCCAAAATCTCTGTAAAGCTCATTATGTCTAGCGGTGATACACGCATCGATGCTTTGGTTCTTGATCGAGCAAAGAGATGGTCTGAAGGCTCTCGTATTCTTCCGCGACTCAACCGTGGGCAAGGTCAATCCGAACAAGGAGTTCGGTTGGAGTTCCTTTTTCCTGCTACATGATTCTCTTTCTGCTCACTCTTCTCCTTGACCCTGTCTCCATAGAAAATGAGTTCCTGAGGTTAAGGGTTAACCCCGGCCCCAGTGAAGCGGGGCGATTTGCCGTTGATACCACGGGCGGGAATCCCGCCTCTGAAAAGGATGACCAAATGCGACTTGTCTATGGCTCTACTCTCCCTTGGTCTTCTTTTACACTCGTCCGCATCGATGGCGAAGATTGGGTATTTGGTGGCCCCACCACTTCACCCCACGAAGCGGGTTTGGGGTTACGGGCAGGAACTCCTCTTTCTAGTCCCTCACCTTCGGAGGACGGGACCACTATTTCTACGACTTTCTTGTTGGGGAGTATCAAGATAGAACAAAGTTTGGGTTTTGTGAGGGGTTCGTCCACGGGCATCTTAGATACTGTGGGTATTACCTATACAGCTACCTCCATGGATGATCAAGAACACCGAGTCGGCATTTTGATGGTTCTCGATACGATGTTAGGAAGTAATGATGGTGCCCCTTTGCGTGCTGCGGAACAAGAGGAAGGCGCTCAATCGGAACAATGTTGGGAAGAGAACCCGCCCCCTTTTTGGCAAGCGTTTGACGACCTAGAAAACCCCACGATAATGGCTCAAGGCACACTCGAAACTGATGGCGTGGGACCCAACCGATTCATGTTTAGTAACTGGGGCAAGTTGGCAAAGGCTAGATGGAATGAATCTTGAAATCCAGGGGCTAGCCTTATCCAAGAGGGAGGGTTTGACGTGGATACAGCTGTCCTCATCTCTTGGAATGAACGTCCTCTCTCAGCGGGAACGACCGCCTTATTTCATACTCAGTATGGACTAGCTGGTATCGATATTCAAGGTGGAGAGCTAGCAGTCGCCCTAACGGCTCCTGCTTTGCTCCCCCCCCACCGATCGGGAGCACCACGTGGTTTAGCAGTCGGTTATGTCGAGAACACTTCAGGGTTTATCAGCCGAAATACCTCTTTGTCCTTGACATCTCCTGATGGATTGACGGTCCTTGGGGGTTCTGTTTCTGTGGGAGATTTGGATCCTGGAGAGACGAGACAGGTCACTTGGGAGATTAGGAACCCTAGTTTAGAGAGTGAGAGCGCCCGAGTCGTATTGAAAGCAACTTCAGCAACCCTCAAGACCAACCTCATCACACGCCGTGTGGGGTTGCCTAGAACACCTGTCGTTTCCCTTATCCCCCAACCCATCGCTGAAATCGTTGCTCGTGGTATCCATCATTCACCGGGAGTTGTGACGACGGCGTTGACAATCAAGAATGAATCTTCAGTCCCCTCCCCAGAAGGCGAGGTGATGCTTACCCTTGAAGGTCCTGCAACGCTTGAGTCTCAACCTCGGTTGGTGTTCCCTGCTTTGAGTCCAGGAAAAGAGATCAAACTTCGATGGACCCTACGCCCACGACCTGAAGGTGATGGAGTCGTTGCTCTGAGGTGGCTAGCCCAGCACCCCCCGGGCAAAACAGTTCAGTCTCAGACAGGCTTCGTCGTCCCCCCCCTACCTTCCCATCTGCGACTGACTCCCTTGCCCAGTGACAGAGAGAGTATTGCCACGACTGTCGTTACGGGTGTCAAGTTGCCGCCCTTTGTCCGGTTGCACCGTTCTTGGCAGTTACCTGTGCACTGTCTCTACGCAGGAAAGGGCGGCATTGAATCCTTGGAGAATGGGTATCATGTGGATGTTCAATGTGATGGGAATCGTCTGGTTCTGGTGATTGAGGGCGAAATGGGGTCTGTTCCACCCCTAATCAACCTCCTCCGCGTTTATCATCCCCTAGGTGGTGACGGCGCGTGGATATTGGAGAGTGAATGTCTGGATGTGGGAACAGGCGCGTGTGAGAATCTGGAGGAAGAATGAAAGCACAATTAGTATTTGGTATCTTGGTTTTGAGCCTTTGGGGAGGATGGGGTTCTGCACTCAAGAGTGTAGAGATTCGAGACCTCCCCGAAGACAACCCAGCCTACGACATCGTCATCTATCTAGTGGACGAGGGGTTCCTTACCCTCTTTGATGGTGATGAGTTCCGTGGCGACCTCCCCATGACACGGATTGAAGTTGCTTTGGTCGTGGACAGGATGTTGAGACGAGTCTCCAATGGGACCATTACCCCCACCGGAACCCAAGCCGAGGCGTTGCGCATTTTGGGTGATGAGTTCCGTGAAGAGATCATCCGTTTTGACGACAAGATGCTTCGATTTGACGCCCGTTTGGCCAAGATTGAAGCGGAGCAACCCCAGATTTTAGAGGATGTGATTCTCTTGTCAGCCGAGGTTGAGGATCGCTTGGCTGCCTTCGCCGCCGAACTTGAGATTCTTCGTGCGGATATGGAAAACCGTGCACCTGCAGAACAGACATTGAATCGTTTGGATTCCTTGGAGTCTCGAGTTGACGCCATTGAACTTCGGCTTGAAGAACTTACGGGTAGAACTTCTGGTGGGAAAGAAGCTGGTCAGTTGGTTGGGGGCGTGCCCAATCTCGTATTGGGCATCCTCGTGCTCGGTGCCGTAATCGCCTTGGGATAAGACCCTCTTGGCGCCCGAAACGAACAATACCGAGTTTTCCCTAGCAGACCTGTGGGGACTTATCCGACGGCGTAAAGGTGCGTTTTGGGGGGCGTTTTTTCTCGTTCTAGTCCTCGTGGGATTGGGGTCATTATGGGAAACCCCTAAGTATACAGTTCAAGGTTCACTTGTCTTTACTCCCCTGGGATTGGGTGGTGAGATGGGTCTGTTGGCAGCGATGGGCGAGTCGCCTTTAGCTTTGGAAGCCGAAATGGCGATCTTACGAAGCCGAGCCATTGTAGCTCCTGTACTCGAGGAAGAAGGATTGGATGAGGTCAAGAGAGTTTTCTCCAATCCTTTTACAAGACTGAATGAACACGCCAAGGCACATCTACGTTTGGTTGACCCACCCCAGTATGCTCGGCTGGGAACAGAGAGCAACTTTGGTGTTATTTCTGAAGTTGATAGTACGACAAGGGCGCCCGATGAGGCACTGGAGGACTTTAGGGACAATGGCCATTTTGCGATTGCGGGTGTTCCTTCCCGAAGCATTACTCCTAGTTCCGCGGGTATTATCACGGTTACTCTGGAAGCAGCAGACCCTTTTCATGCACAACGGATTCTGGAGGGCATTTTGAATGACTTTCTTGCCCTCCATTTGGCGTGGCGGTCTGATAAAGGGCAGGTCATTTCAACCTTCATCCAGGGTCAGATTGACGCCTTGAAAACTGAGCTTGAAACAGCAGAATCTGCCCTCCAAGCATTTCGCGAGAGTACGGAAGTTTTTTCTGTTTCTGCCGAAGCTCAAACTCTAGCGAGTATTCTTCTAGAAAGTGAGAAAGAGAACCGCCGCCTTCGGATTGAGGCAGCTCAACTTGATGCGATGCTTTCTGCGTTGGCTGAGGGTGCCCCAGCCGAAGATATCTTGGGTGCCCTTGACATAGGTGGCACCCAATTTGCAGACTTTGAGACAAGCCCTGGATTGGATTTCTTGGGGCAAACGAATAGCTTAGCGATGAGTTTGGCGGAACTTGAGAGACAAGACAGAGTACTGGCGTTGACGATGACCCCCCAGCATCCCCAGAGAATCGCCTTGAGTGAAGGGATTAGGACGAGAAGAGAGCAACTCCTTTCTTCCTTGAGAAACTCCCGAGATCGACTGAACGAGATGATGTCTGCAGGGGACGAGATTCAATCTGAATACGAGGTCCAGCTCGCTTCACTACCGGGGTTGTCAACGCAGGCGGTTCGTTTGATGAGAGATGTAGAAATCTTGACAGCAACCTACACCTTCCTGCTGCAAAAGTCAAAAGAGATGGAGATCTCTACTGCTTCGACCGTTTCTCGTACACGCATTCTTGAATCTCCTGTCATCATTCCCGAACCTTCGTCCCCGTCCCCCAAACTGAGAGCAGTCCTCGCTCTTTTCTTCGGCTTCTTGTCTGCTCTGGGTGGCGTCTTTTTGGCAGAGGCTCGTGCCAACCGTCCCCGCCCCACCCCTTCCCCACCCCCCCCTTCCTCATGAGGGTTCTCCTTACTGGAGGTGCTGGCTTCATTGGGAGCCATCTAGCAGAAGCGTATGTTGATAGAGGTGATGAGGTCCTCATATTGGATGATTTTTCAACGGGTCATCGAAGGAACATCCCCGATGGTGTTGAAGTGATTGAAGGAGACATTCGGGATGCTCGTTCTCTCTTGAAGGACGCTGGTTCGTTTGACCTTCTTAGCCACCACGCAGCCCAAGCCAGTGTCGTTGTTAGTGTCGCCGATCCTCTATTGGATGCCTCTATCAACTTGCTGGGAGGTGTCGCTCTTCTCCATGCTTTAGAAGGCCGCGTGGGGGGCATCACATTTGCCAGCACGGGGGGCGCAATCTATGGAGAAGTACCCAGCGAACCCGCGACGGAAGATAATGAACTTAGACCCGAATCTCCCTATGGAGCAGCGAAGGCTGCGTTCGAGATCTTGCTGGGTGCGTGGTCTCTACGCACAGGCATCCCTGCAACGATTCTTAGATATGGGAATGTGTATGGGCCCCGCCAAGACCCCCATGGTGAGGCGGGAGTGGTTGCTATCTTTAGTCAAAGACTGAACCAAGGGAAAGATTGTACCATTTTTGGCGATGGCAGTGCAGAACGCGACTACATCTTTGTAGAGGATGTCGTCAGAGCCAACTTATCCTCTTATGGTGTCAAAGGCGTCTTTAACATAGGCACAGGGCGCGCAACGAGTACCCAAGAGATTTATGAGGGGCTTTCTGGTAGGGGAGCATCACCCCCAATTTTCGCCCCAGGTCGAGAGGGAGAATTGGATCGTAGCGTCCTGAACGCCCACAAAGCGAAGTCCTCTTTTGATTGGGTTGCCACGAAGGATTTAGAGAGTGGTTTGGTTGAAACCAGACACGCATTTGGCACAGAATAGGAGTGTAAGACTTATGGAAAAGCGTGTGGGATTTGTAGGAGCAGGAATGGTCGGAGCCGAGGCCGCAAGGCAACTTTTGTCTTGGGGTATTGCTGATGTTCGAATCGTTGATATCCAAGGTGATATGGCAAAGGGGAAGGCGTTGGATATGACAGAGGCTGCCCCTTTATTGGGGACTGCTGCGATCGCTCTGGGGGGTGATGATTATGGGTTGCTAGAAGGTTGCGAAGTGATCATTGTGACTGCGGGCATTCCTCGGAAACCGGGGATGAGCAGGGATGACCTCCTGAAAACAAATATCTCCATCACAAGTTCAGTCTGTGAGGGGATTGCTCGACACGCCCCAGGTTCTGTGGTTATTATCGTTACGAATCCATTGGACGCCATCGTTTATGCTGCACAAGGATTCCTTGACGGCGTGTGCCAAGTTATTGGGATGGCGGGGGCGTTAGATAGTGCCCGATTCCGAGCATTCCTTTCTATGGAAACGGGCGTCGCTGCCGATGATATCCAAGCGATGGTTTTGGGTAGCCACGGTGACGCCATGGTTCCTTTAGCCTCTTCGGCATCTGCTGGTGGCATTCCTCTTTCTGTCTGGATCGATCAGCAGAGGATGAGCGAGATTATTACACGCACACAAAAAGGGGGGGGAGAGATTGTGGGGTTGTTGAAAACAGGAAGTGCCTACTACGCCCCAGGAGTCGCAAGTGCCCGCATGGCGAAAGCGATCATCTTGGATGAAGGCCGCATCATGCCCACCTGCACCCGATTGAATGGTGAGTATGGGGTAGAAGGCGTCTTTATGGGGGTTCCTGCCTCGTTGGGTAAGGGAGGTGTAAAGAAGGTCATAGAAGTTCCTCTTTCGGATGAGGAGCAGGGGATGTGGGAGAAGAGCCTTGCCCATGTTCGTAGTTTGATGGGTGAGGTGGATGAACTCTCCTGAGCTCTCGGTAGGCAACCTCCGCATTCGCCTCTTGTCGGCAGGAACGCTGAGGTTGGATGGTGGGGCTATGTTTGGGGTCGTTCCCAAAACGATGTGGGGAAAAGTCTATCCCAGCGACGAAGAGAACCGAATCACCTTGGGTATGAACACTCCTCTCATAGAAGGTCCGTGGGGAACGATGCTGATTGATACGGGAGCTTTGGGCGTACAATCTGAAAAACTCAAGAAGATCTATCAAATCAAGAACAGAGATCCTTTGGAGGGAACAGGGCTATCCCCCGGAGATATCAATCATGTACTATTGACCCATCTCCACTTTGACCACACGGGGGGATCTACACGAAAAGAAGGGGAGAAATGGGTTCCCCGATACTACAATGCGACCTATTGGATTGGCGCTGAAGAATGGGCACGAGCCTGTCAGCCCAACGAGAGAGAAAAGGGGAGTTATTTTCCGGAGACATTTCGACCTCTAGAAGCTGCTGGATTGGTCTCCTTCATTGAGGGCAAAGTTGAAGTACTTCCTGGTGTCGTTTCGGTCCCAGCCCCTGGACACACACCAGGCCACCGAGTCGTTCAATTCCAGTGCGAGAGTGCTCAAGCTTGGTTCTTGGCTGACTTGGTTCCAACGACGCGCCATTTACCCCTCCCATGGATTATGGCGTACGACCACGAACCTCTCGTCACCCTAGAAAGCAGAAAACGCATATTTCCTCTCTTTGTGGACCGCCCCATTCCCCTCTTATTTGAGCACGACAAAGACCCCACGATCGGCTTCGCTGTCACCACGCCCAAGGGGATTGCCTTCAGTCCTTCTCTCCACTAGAGAGATTTTCGCTTCCTTCTTTCTACGCTTCTTCTCCTTGCGGTGCTTTACCCTTGGTGCTGTTTTGGTTGCGTTTATGCCATTCCTTGCTCTATGTTGAGCACATTTGAACTCATTGGTTGATGATGCCGCCATGGAGGGTTCAGCCATCACCAAGAACCCTGCAGGTGGGGACGAAGATAAGAGCTCGCCCTCCCACACATTTGAGCGGTATTCCTTGCCCGTTCGTGATGCACCCGATCTTCACTCTACCCCCTCTCGTTTCAAGGTTTCGGTCGATAGGGTCGGTCTAGCCAAACTCCTATTCAAGGAGGTCTTCCACTATCGATTCAATATGGGGCTTGTCTTGTCTCGCCCATGTATTTACGGTGTTTTTGGGGGACCATTGGGTGGATTTGCACCTAGGGAACATGAATGCGTGGGGTGCTTGAGGTGCACCATAGAACACCCCGAGATTGTGAAGGTGGAACCCAACCCCTTACGGTGGGGATGGGGGGATGACTTCCATAATCCTCTTGCCCTTGACACAGTAGACCATGAATCTCGCTCGGGGTCTGTTCCGGTTAGGGGGCAAGGTTACCGAGGCAAGTTTGGTGGTGCGGGTTGGGATGGAATGTGGACGGACATGTCAGAAATCGTGCGACCCACCCGAGATGGTATCCACGGAAGAGAGTCTATCTCCACCTTGGTTGACTTGGGAGGTTCTCCCCCTCTAGTTGATCCCGACGATTTGCCGGATACCCCTACCCTCTCTCTCCCTCTTCCTACCTTTCTGGACCTGCCCCCAGCCCAGAGTCAACAGATTGACCTACCCGAGATTTGGCACCGTGCAGCTGCAATGACGAAAGGGATGGCGTTTCTCCCGGTTAGAACCGTCCTAGAAAAAGGATGCCCGACAACGCATATCGCGCCCTTCTTTTCCTCGGGCGAGGAGCACCTTTGTGCTTCCTTCCATGGAACTCGCCTCGTTGAGGCAGAGAGCCTAGAAACGGCTTTAGCTCTCCAAAGAGCATTGCCCCAATCCGTCGTTTCGTTGCGGATGCCCTACCCCGAAGATCCCACCGAACTTGTGCGCCTCTTCCAAAAGGGCATTCGACTCTTCCATCTCGTTGCCGATTTCCACGGGATTGGACCACAGGGGAGATTCGTCTTGGATTTGATTCAAGAATCCCATTGTGCTCTCGTTTCTGAAGGCATCCGTGATCAGTGTTCCTTGATAGGAACGGGTGGTATCCTCTTGGCCGAACATACAGCCAAGGCGATTCTTTGTGGGTTGGATGCCGTCGCCCTTGATACGGCACTTTCTATCGCTATCCATGGGAGACCACCAGGTGGATTTGGGGGGCGTGATACTCGATACTCGTTTCCTCACATTCCTGTTGATTGGGCTGCCCAACGAATCACCAATCTCCTTTCGGCGTGGAGAGACCAACTCTTAGAGATTATGGGTGCTATGGGACTAAGGGAGATTCGCAGGATGCGCGGTGAAATGGGGAGAGCACTCTTTCAGTCCATTCTTGAAAAAGAAGCGTTTTCCGATATTGAGGGGTTTCCCGAATGACTCTCATCTCTTTGAAAGCCCTCAAACACCGCGGCAATCTAAACAAAGGGCTGCGGTGGTGGCCTGAAGGCAACTATGGAGATCATCCTGCCCTTGGGGACGCAAGGTGGACGCCCGACCTCATCATGGCTGGCTGGGAAATGGCTGGAACGGGCAAGCCTCCCGTTGCCGTTATCAACCACCAAACGGGCGCTTCAGAAGGGGGATTTGACCGTCTCACCTTCAAAGAGGGAACCCAAAAGAAGAAGGGTATCATAGACCTCTCTTTACGATTGAACAGAAGAGAACCTCGTTTAGACCAGATGCGTATTGGTCTCCCTTGGTACGGGGGAGGGATGTCCTATGGCTCGGTGAGTGATCAAGTCATGGCAGCGCGTGCCTTGGCAGCGAAGAGCCACAAGACCTTGACCTGCACAGGTGAAGGAGGGTATCCCCCCTCAATGATCCCCTATGCCGACCATGTCATTACACAAGTGGCAACTGGATTGTTTGGTGTTAGTGAAGAGACGATTCAACGCGCGCCCATTCTTGAGTTCAAGTATGCCCAAGGCGCAAAACCCGGGCTGGGCGGACACCTCCTAGGCGACAAGAGCACTTCCGAGGTTGCCAAGATGCGCGAATCGGTCCCTTGGGTATCACTCTTTTCTCCTTTTCCGTTCCATTCGGTCTATAGTGTGGAGGACCACCGGAAGCATATTGATTGGTTGCGAACTGTCAACCCTGACGCCTTGATTTCTGTAAAGGTAAGCACCCCCTCCGATGTCGATATGGTCGCTGTGGGCTCCTACTACGCTGGTGCCCATATCGTCCATTTGGATGGTAGTTATGGGGGAACAGGTGCCGCCCCAGAGATTGCGAAGAAAAACATCGCCATGCCTATTGAATTGGCGATACCTAAAGTCCATAAGCATCTCAAGAAAGAAGGTATTCGAGATGAAATCACCTTGATTGCAAGTGGTGGCATCCGGAGCGCAATGGATATCGCCAAAAGCATCGCATTGGGTGCTGATGGCGTTGTCCTTGGAACGCTGGACCTCATCGCCTTGGGGTGTACTCGCTGTAGCAACTGTGAAAGAGGGAGGGGTTGCACCTTTGGACTTACCACCACCGACCCCGAACTCTCCCTTTTGGTTCGAGAAGAATGGGGAGCAGAACGAATCAGCAACCTCTACAAAGCACTCGCTACCCAACTGGAGAACCTCCTTCGCTCGCATGGTCTTTCTTCAATCTCTGAACTTAGAGGTCGTATTGACCTGTTGAGATATCAAGGAGGCTCACTTTGAACGCCAAAGATCGATTGCGATTGGCTTCTACCCGAAGCACCCTTCCCCCTTCTCCTCCCCCACCCCAGTCACCGGCTGAGGGCGGGTGTGGGGTTATTGGCTTATCTGCGGCGGAACCTGTTGCAGGGAAGCACTTGCTGGAAGCTCTCGTCCAGATGCGAAATCGGGGAAATGGAAAGGGCGGGGGAATTGCGGCAGCCGGGCTTGACCCTGCTTTCTTTGGGGTTGACAAAGAGACCCTTCAAACTCATACTTTGTTGGCTATTGGGTATTTGGATAAGTCCGTAAGGGAACGCGTAGAAAAAGAGCACATTCATCCCCATTACCAGATTGCCCATATCCACGAAATAGAGACCCTCCCAATGGGCACCATTGAGGATCTGGAGGTAGAACCCCCTTTTACCGTCTGTTACTTCGTCCGTGCCAAAGTGGATGCTTTAGAGTTGTGGGCTGATAAGGCAGGCGTAACAGGAATGGAGGGTCGCACCCTTGAAGATGAGTTCGTTTACCGGACCTCCTACCATCTCAATCTAGAGATGTATGGAGGAGAAAAAGCCCAAGCGTTCGTTCTTTCTCACGGTAGAGACCTTCTCGTTGCCAAGATGGTGGGGTATGGAGGCGATGTCATACGGCACTACAAGTTAGAAAACCTCAAAGCCCGCGTTTGGATTGGACACCACCGATACCCTACTAAAGGAAGGGTTTGGCACCCAGGAGGTGCCCACCCCTTTATTGGACTCAATGAGGCACTGGTCCACAACGGCGATTTTGCCAACTATCACGCTGTTCGAGAATACCTTGCCCAAAAGGATATCCACCCTCTTTTCCATACTGATACCGAAGTCTCTGCACTTGTCTTTGACCTACACCATCGGCTATATGGGTATGGTTTAGAGGCTGTTATTGAGAGCTTGGCTCCCACAACTGAGGGGGATTTTGCCCAACTCCCTCCAGAAAAACAGGATTGGTATGCGGCTCTTCAAAGAAGCCACATACACGGTAGCCCCGATGGTCCCTGGTTCTTTCTTATTGCCCACAGTAACCCTGATATTGGGGAGTATAAGTTGGTCTGTATCACGGATACGAGCATGTTGCGTCCCCAAGTCTTTGCCATCGCCGATGGCGAGTGCCCCATAGCGTTTGCCTCTAGTGAGCTACAGGGCATTGATGCGGCGTTGCGTTCCTTGTCTTCCGAGGACCATAGGTTTTGTTCAAGACCAGACCACGTTTGGAATGCTAGGGGGGGTAGCCACACCGATGGGGGTGCTTTCATACTCACATCTCGCTCGGGGAATCTCCCTGCCCTTGAGGTAACGAATAAGTTTGGTGACACCGTCACCGCCTCCAAGCCAGCAAACCTTGGAATCGAAGCCCACCCCCATGCAGCTGCCATCCCTACGAACAGATCCGACGCCTTAGCGACCCTCATTCAACGAACGAATGAGAGAATTCCTATGTCTGAACCCCGAAGCCACGCCCTTGCCACCACCGACAGATTCATTGCGCTTTGGGCGAATGAGATCAAAGAAAGCCCTTGTGATCTCTATTCTTGGGTGGGAGCACCTACAGAACGATCAGAGATCAAGCCCCCGTCCAAACGAACACCTCAAGATCCGTTAGGAGGAGGGTCCCACACCCTTGCACAAAGTGAACAGACGCTCGTTATTGATGCCCGCAATTTCCCCCAAGAAGGTATTCAAAGCGTCGCCAGAGAAATCGTCCACCATGCCCAAGCAGGTTGGCATCGGTTTGTCATTGTCCATAATAGGGGGCACCGCTTTATTGGAAATGGGTTAGGCCCCCATTCTCAAGAGATTCATATCGATATCTTTGGAGCGGTTGGAGACTACCTTGCTAGTGGTTTGGACGGAGCGACTATTGTCGTGCATGGATCTGCCCAAGATCAGTTGGCTCAGATCATGAAGAGTGGCAAACTCGTTGTACATGGAGATGTAGGACAAGCGTTTGGATATGGTATCAAGGGGGGGGATGTATTCGTTTTGGGAAACGCCGCAGGACGCCCTCTCATCAACGGCGTGGGGAAGCCTAGGGTCGTTATCAACGGCACATGTTTGGACTACTTGGCAGAGAGTTTCATGGCGGGCGATGCCCTCAATGGAGGCGGATATGCTATCTTGAACGCCCTTCAAGTGCAAGATGATGGGTCCATCGTTGAACTCCCCCAACCCTATCCTGGAGGGAATCTCTTCTCGTTAGCATCGGGGGGGGCGGTCTATATCCGTGACCCTGCCCACACATTGGGTCAGTGGCAGTTGAATGGTGGAGACTTTACGCCCTTTAGAGATGTTGATTGGGATCTGATTCGTCCTCAGTTAGAAACAAATGCAGAGCTTTTCAACATCCCCGTTGAACGCCTCTTGGAGTGGAACAACTCCACTCATCTCCCTTCAGAAATCTACCGAAAGGTGATTCCGAGTAAGAGTCAACCTTTGGACCCCGAAGCTGCTTGGCTCGCCCGGAGCGACTAGAACGCTCTTTTTGATCTAGTCGCATTCCACCACCCCCCAAGGCGAACGCCCCATTCCTCTTTGACCCCAGATTGAGACCTAGTTCACCACGAAAGCTGTCCCAAATCGTTATGATTGTCTGCTATGTTAGACATTCGGCTCTTTCTTTTTCGGATTACCGCCGACATACCCTCTTCATATCTCGTTTTAGGAGGGTTGCGTTGATGCCCCAGAACCTTAAGATTCTTGGCAGAGATGATTTCTCCCCATCCACATTTGCTTTAGAGGTCTATCACCCCCAATTGGCTATCGCTGCCCGACCCGGGCAGTTCGTCATCGTCATCGTTTCTCGGGGTGCGGAGCGTATTCCCCTAACGATTGCCGATTTTGACAGGGAAAAAGGAACGATCACCCTAGTGATTCAAGCTGTGGGTCAATCCACAAAACAGATGCAGGATGAGATGGTCGTTGGGGCTTCCTTTTTGGCTGTAGTGGGTCCGATGGGTATCCCCAGCAAGATTGGTCACGCCAAGAAGGTGGTCTGCGTGGGGGGTGGCTTAGGTGTTGCTCCACTATTTCCCCAACTCCGTGCCCACAAAGAGAATGGTGCCTATGTGATGGGTGTAGTGGGGTTCCGTAACGAGAATTTCCTCTTTTGGGAGAAGAAGTTCGCTTCCTATTGTGACGAGTTGATTATCTGCACGGATGATGGAAGTGCAGGTATTAAGGGGCTCGTTACGCTTGGTCTTGAACAGAGCATTTCAAAGCATGATGATATTGATGAAGTGGTAGCGATTGGTCCTCCCATCATGATGAAAGCAGTGGCAGAAACGACACGACCCCACGCCATCAAGACGGTGGTCAGCCTAAACCCCATTATGGTTGATGGAACGGGCATGTGTGGTGGATGTCGGGTGCGCATCGGGGAGGAAACGAAGTTTGGGTGTGTGGATGGCCCTGACTTTGATGGGCATCAGGTCGATTTTGACGACCTAATGACACGATTGCGTCGGTTTGCTGCAGATGAGCACCTCGCCTTGGAGCGGTGGCAAGAGAGTTGCCTAGCCAAAGGAGTAACAAGTGGTAAGGAAAATCGCTAACCCCCACCGAACGATTCGCACGATTCCTCAGGATCGAACGCCGATTCCTGAGCAACCGCCAGAGGTTCGACGCTCTAACTTCCTAGAGGTCGCCCTCGGGTATCGCTCTCAAGATGCGACTCTGGAGAGCGAACGATGCCTTCTCTGTACCGACAAGCCCTGTGTGGCGGGCTGCCCCGTGGGGATTGATATTCCTGCTTTTATCCTCAAGATAAGCGAAAAAGACTACAGGGGTGCCTACGATGTACTTGCCACATCCAGTCTTCTTCCAGCCATTTGCGGCCGCGTTTGCCCCCAAGAAGACCAGTGTGAAGCGGTTTGTACAGTTGCTGACACGCTAGAACCCGTGGCGATTGGTCGGCTAGAGCGTTGGATTGGAGATATGGCGATTGAGGAGGGTTGGGCGAGTATTCCATACAGCCGACCCAACGGATTCAAGGTGGGTGTTGTGGGCTCGGGACCAGCAGGAATGGCTGCCGCCGCCGACTTAGCCAAGGCGGGGTGCGAGGTGACTATTTACGAAGCGCTCCACGAAGCAGGGGGGGTATTGCGGTATGGTATTCCTGCATTCCGTCTACCCAACGCTGTCGTTGATGCCGAGATATCAAACTTGACCAAGCTGGGTGTCCAGATTGAATGCAATACCTTGGTGGGGCGTCTGTTCACCATCCCCCAGATGTTGAACGAGATGGGGTTTGACGCGGTCTTCCTCGCCACAGGAGCAGGGTATCCTCGGTTTATGGGTATCAGGGGCGAATCGTTGGCTGGGGTCGTTAGTGCCAATGAACTCTTGACCCGTGCCAACTTGATGGACGCAGGAGACTTTCCTCAAGTAGGAACACCTTTGGGAATGGGTGAGGAGGTTGCCGTGATTGGTGCAGGCAACACCGCCATGGATGCGATGCGTGTAGCCCTTCGGTTAGGCGCTAAGAATGTGCACTGCATCTATCGCCGAACGAAAGAGGAAGCACCCGCCCGTGCTGAGGAGATTCACCACGCAGAAGAAGAGGGGGTGCAGTTCCATTGGCTGACTGCCCCCATTGAGATTCTTGGAAATGGGGACGGACGAGCAACAGCGATGAGAAATATCCGAATGGAGTTGGGCGAACCAGATGATTCGGGGCGACGTCGCCCCGTACCCATTCCTGGTAGCGAGTATGAGTTTCGTGCCGATACGATCGTTTATGCCATCGGCACAAACGCCAATCCCATTATGGGACAAACGACAAACCTAGACCTCAATGAATGGGGGTATGTAAAGACGGATGAAGAGGGTGCGACCAGTATGGCGGGCGTCTATGCGGGAGGGGATATTGTGAGTGGTGCTGCCACCGTGATTCTGGCAATGGGTGCCGGGAGAAAAGCTGCTGGTGCGATCAAGCGGTATTTGGGGATTCGCTCTGTGGAAAGAGATGAAACCAGAGGACCGTATGGTGTGCGCCCTGGAGAGAAAATCCATACAAGACTGATGATGCCTAGCGGAGCGAAATATGACACCTAACACGAAGAATGGCGCTATTGCGTCACCCACATTGATCTCTAACCATGTGGTGGAGGTCGTTAGCGACTCGGGAGAAGGGGCACAGAAATGTGGGCAGAGTTTTGCCTCCATCTCAGCCAAGATGGGATATGGGATTTGGACTGTGGAGATTATCCCCGCTGAGATTCAGCCACCTGCTCGTAGTATCGCAGGGGCAAGTGGGAACAGGATTCGGATTGCAGATGGAAAAGTCTCCAATGGCGGGGACGAAGCCGATCTTGTCGTCGCCCTCAACGAACAGGTGCTCTTAGGTCGGGTTGATAGTGGCGAGCTCAAAGAGGGAGCCACGATTCTCCTAGAGAAGAAATGGAGAGAGGATGATTCCCCCGAGATTGCTGTCGCCTATGCCGAAGCTTGTGAACGCTTTCAGGCAGAGGGGTATAACGTCGTTGAGATTCCGATGGAAAGGGAGTGTCTGAAGCACACAAAAAACCCTTGGAGAGGGAAGAACATGTTCGTTTTGGGGATGCTCGTAGCACTCTATTCCCTAGATGAAGAAATCGCCGCTAGGCAAGTCGCTTTTACTTTTGCCAAGAAGAGCAAAGAAGTGATTGATACGAATATTGCCCTCTTGGAGGCTGGTATCGTTTGGGCAAGAAACAACCTCTCTTTTTGTTACGCCATCAAGCCGATGGAATCGGAAAAGAAACTCGTTGTTATGAATGGAAACACAGCGGTTGGCCTTGGCATTATGGCATCGGGTATGGAAGTAGCTACGATGTACCCCATCACACCAGCAACCTCGGCGTCCCATTTCCTGAGTGATGTTTTCGCTTCTGTAGGTGGTGTTATTCACCAAGCCGAGGATGAGATTGCCGCCGTCAATTTCGCAATCGGGTCATCCTATGGAGGCAAATGTGCTGTAACGATGACTTCAGGTCCTGGCTACGCTCTCAAGCAAGAGGCTATTGGGTATGCTGTTATGGCAGAGATTCCTTTGGTTGTCGTCAATGTTCAAAGGGGGGGGCCCAGCACGGGACAACCCACCAAGACCGAGCAGGGGGACTTGCTTTCGGTCTGTTTTGGTTCCCACGGAGATGCCCCGAAAGTGGTGATTGCCCCCTATGATATTGAAGACTCGTTCCATACGATCATCACGGCAAGAAAAATCGCCGAATCGTTCAATACCGTTGTCGTCGTCCTGACCGATGCTTCTTTAGCCACGGCACAACAGTCCTACCCACGCCCTCCCTTTAGTGAGGACTGGTTGGCTCCACCCATCGACCAAAGTGCCTTACCCGATGACGCCCTACCCTACGATTGGGACAGTACGACGGGGATTGCCCGTCGGTTCATTCCTGGACAGCCAAACGGAATGCACTGTGTTACAGGTCTTTCCCACGACCGCAAGAGCAATGTCGTTTACGACCCCAAAATCAACGAGGAGGGGTTGCACCACCGAAGCCTAAAACTAGCAGCTCTCCAGAAAAGCCTTGCTCCCCCCAGCGTCCATGGTAAGACGAAGGGCGATCTGCTCATAATCGGTTGGGGTAGCACAAAAGGCGCAGTAGAAGAGGGTGTTGATAGGTTGAGGAAGGA
>JACNFQ010000065.1 GCA_014384545.1 bacterium
GAAGGGAAGAAGGGGCGGGGATCGTTGCTCTTTTTGGCTCTCGTTGTCGCTTCTTTCGGCTTGGCAGGGCACCCACAAGCGCTCGTCATCTCACTCGTTGTGCTCGCTTTCTTCGTTCTGGCATTTCCCTTGCCCAAAAGGGGAAGAGGGATTCCTCAAGCTTTCGGGGCGGTATTCTTGGGTGTGGGCATAGCGTTGCCAGCGTTGTATGCTACGGCGAATCTGGCAGCCTATTCCCGCCGTTCAGCGACGACCTTTGGGTCGCAGGGAGGACTAGGACTGACCGACTTCTTCAAGGGTTGGATTCCCCTAGTAGAGGGGGGGGGAGCCGCAGACATTGCCGCTTTTGATCCTGTAGCAAGTGCCACACTCTCTTTCTTATGGCCCCTCGCTCTCATCCTCCTTTTCTTCCAGGGTGTCAAAGGAAGGTCAGAGAGGTTTTTCCTATGGGGTGGCGGGCTTTCCCTTGTATTGGCTACGGGTCCTGGGTATGGTCTCCTCGTTTCACTCCTCCCTTTTTTAGCAGTCTTTCGGGATGTTCACAGGTTCTTATTGGGCACCCTCTTCTTTCTGGCTGTATGGTGGGCAAAGCGTCTTTCAAGGGATGAGCGAATCGCTCCCAAGGACGCTCTTTGGAGCGGGTTGGTCGTTGTGGTCCTTCTTGGTTTTCTGTTCAGAGAATCGCTTCTTGCTCCTTGGGTCATAGGGAGCTTGGCGTTGGTGGGTATGGGTATCGTAGCGATCGTTCGAGGGGGGCGTTGGAAGAGGGTTTTGTGGGTGTTGCTTATTGTGGAGGTGGGTGCAGGGTTGCCCCATAGATGGCACAGTCGGTTCTTTCACTACAATCCACAAGGTGAGGTTGACTCTCTTTCGGGAGAGGAGTGCCCCCGTGGTGTTTGGTTTGTAGATATCTACCGCGAATCGCTGAAACAAGAAGCGATGGATACGGGAATTCCATATGGTGCGTATTTGGGTAGTCCTAATGGACCCCTGTGGGATGATCCTCTTTTTGATTGTCCCAGGCGCGTCCTAAGGTACCAGTTGAATTCTCCTCTCCAAACGCGTTGGGCAAAAGACATTCAGGATCTCTTTATTCCAGCAAATGGGCTGGGGCACCCCACACTTTCCGATTACCTAATGATTGACGAAGTTTGGTCGCCCGCACCTTTAGAGGGGTGGCAGGGGGGCGAGCAACGGAGAGTAGGGCAACGGGTCTATTGGCGATATAAACGAGATGCACCCTTTGAATTCCACGGAGAATTGCTCCATTTTGGGGGGACAGTGGATGTGAGGGAAGGTGTTTGGGTGGATGAGCAGGGAAGAGAACCCGCCACTTTGGCACATCTCTTTGTAGGGAATCTTGACAGGTATCCCGTGTTGGGGGAGGGCTGGTTTGAAGAGGGCTGGCATGGGGGGATGCCTAAGCAAGAGTGGTTTATGGGGAATTGGTGGGTGCCAGGATGGGAAGAGAATGGGTCCCCACCCATTAGGGTCTTCTATGCATTCGTGTCCGAAGAGGGAGTCATTGCGTTCAAGAACAGTAGCCCCACAGAAGGGGAGTGGGTTTTCAATGCGTCGAAAGGGAAGTTGATCTATCGTTTACCCGGGTTTTCGGTTCTGGCGCCCCTATCCCTATTTCTCCTACTTGGTGGGGTCTGGTGGTGGAGACCATGGGGGTTCAAGGCGCGTTAGAATACGACCGTTCTAGGAGGACAAACTATGAGTACAAAGACCGAGCCCGCGATCAAGAAAGAGATGACGATTGGAGATATCCTTTCTACCTATCCCTATGCTGCTGATGTCATGACACGACACGGCATCCATTGTGTCGGTTGTGGAGCAGCGACTTTTGAGACCCTTGAACAGGGGTTGGCTGTCCATGGGAAGACGACTGAAGAACTAGAAGCGCTCGTGGATGAGTTGAACGCTTTGGTCCTGGAAATGGATGGTGCCCTGTTCGTGATTACAGAGCGTGCTGCACGCATCATTTTGGATGTCATGAAAGAGGAAAGCCCAGAGGCAAGTTTCTTGCGTATCAAAATAGTCCCGGGTGGCTGTTCTGGATTCCAGTATGAGTTTCTTTTTGAAGAGCAAGCGTCTGAGGAGGACACCTTGATTGAAAAGGATGGTCTACAAGTTGCCTTGGGACCACAGACATTGCCTTTGATTACGGGGTCCAGACTCGATTATGTGATGGGTGTCCAAGGGTCGGGGCTAAAGATCCATAACCCGAACGCCTCAGATGCCTGCGGGTGTGGCAACTCGTTCGGAGGGTAGGAGGACTTTATGACCTATGTGATTTGTGACCCTTGTATCGGAGAAAAGGACCGAGCTTGTGTCGATGCATGTCCTGTGGATTGTATCCATCCTCGAGAGGAAGAGGACGCTGGCGAAGTCCAACTTTTTATCGATCCGGATACTTGTATCGATTGTGGTGCCTGTGTACCAGTCTGTCCAGTTGAAGCGATATTCCCAGAGGAAGATGTCCCCACAAAGTGGAATGCTTCAATTCATTTGAACGAAAACCACTTCAGTTAGTTTCTCTCGTTGGGAGTTGCCGACAAGAGAGATCTGTGATTCGGATCAGGTAGTTTGAGCTCTTTTCCTTGGTCTACAGTTCCTTCCCGCTCGGGTGGGAGAATGCTCCTCTTTGTTATGGATGGGGTGGGAGATTTACCCAATGATGATGGCGAGACGCCCCTTTCGTTGGCAAAGACTCCCCATCTAGATTCCTTGGCTAGGGGAGGGTCGGTTGGACTTCACATTCCGGTAGCACCTGGCGTCGCACCAGGGTCGGGGATTGCCCATCTAGCCCTCTTTGGGTACGATCCAATACTCCACCCCATTGGGAGAGGGATTTTTGAGGCATTGGGGCTAGGGATGGAGTTAGTTCCTGGTGATTTGGCCGTTCGTGGAAACTTGGCAACATTCCAAGACGGGAAGGTCATTGATCGGCGAGCAGGACGCATCCACGATGGCGCTGCTTTAGGAGCGATGGAGCGGTTGAGTCAGATTTCGGGGGCGGAGGGTTGTGCCTCTAAGGTCGTTGCGGGAAAAGGGCATCGCTTTGCCCTAAGGCTAAGGGGGGAAGGGTTGGGAGGACCTGTGGACGGTAACGATTTAGGAAGGACAGGTGTTGTTCCTACCTTTCCGCCCGTTCCACCCTATGGAAGACGGAGTCGTCTGGTCCTATCGGGGTGGTGGGACAGAGCGATGGATGCACTCCGTAGAGAGAAGCGAGCGAATGGGGTCTTGTTGCGGGGTGGAGATGTTCTTAGTAGGGTAGAGACTATGTGGGAGCGTCATCAGATTACTGGGAGGGCGATCGCCGATTATCCCTGTTATCGGGGTGTGGCTCGGTTGGTGGGCATGGAGGCAGATCCCTTACCATCCCATCCAGACAAGCGACTCTGCGCTGCCGTTGAGGCACCAGAAGACCTCATCTTTTTCCACCATAAGGCGACAGACCAAGCAGGAGAGGATGGAGATTTTGAGGGCAAGAGAGAAGCGATTGAAGTGGGAGATTCCCTCTTGGGTCTGTTGTTGGAGAAGGGGTCGTTTGATGCTGTCTTGGTTACGGGAGACCACGCCACCCCCTGCATACTCAAGACCCATTCCTCAGACCCCGTTCCTTATGTGCTATGGGGAGGAGACCGAAAGAATGGTGCCTCAAGAATGACCGAAGCAGAAGGGGCTAGGGGGCAGTTTATGAGGGGGATGGATCTCTTTCCTCTCCTCTTGGCTCGTGCGGGTCGACTAGGTACTTGGTTGGCATAGTGTCAGGATGGGTTCTCCATGGGTGGGTCGCCTGGGGATGGCTTGGGATCGTCTTCACCCGGCATCTTTCTGTGATGCGGCTCAAAGAGGGGCAGATGAAGACCGCTCGTTTCATAGAGGGTGCTTTGCGTAGATGGGAGATTCTCTTCATGTCCGTCGTCGTTCTGCTCCCCCCGATTCTCCTTATGACAGGGGATCCTGTCGGGATGATGGCACTCCTTGATGCCGACCATATTCGCTGGAAGTTGATGGGTGCTATTCTGGCACTTCTAACAGAAGGTGCCGGGCTCCGAAGCGCCCACAAGGCCGCAGGAGAGGTCTTAGGCAAGGGCACCCATTTGGAAAGAGCAAAGGTGATGGCTAGGGGGACAGATTCCGTCTTTTTTCTCCTAGCAGCATGGGTTTTTTGGCTTGCTTTGGCGAAGCCCTTGTAATGGACGAAACTCCTATGCCGTTTGAAGAGTAGAGGGGTTGTGAGTGTTGTTGAAGTTTTCGTTTATGGGGACGAGATTGACCCCCAACTCCCCCAAAAAGTTATCGATCTTGTGGGGGATTCCCACGAAGTGGTGGTGTGGGATATTACGCTTTCAGACTTGGGGGGGTTGAGACGATCCAGAGAGCTTTCTGTCTCATCATTTCCAGCGGTTTATGTAGATGAAAAAAAAGTAGCTGGCTGTTCGTCGGGGTTGTGGAGTCCTATCGCCCTAGAGCGGGCACTGAAAGAAAAAGAGACCGAATAACTTGCTTACCTGAGTGTTCCCATGATGGGGTTGTAGGACCAATCGTTGTCCCAAAAACCTGCCCCCAATAGCCCACCAGCACCCAGCCAACCAAAGTCGGAACCCAAGACAAGGTAGTCTGGAATGGTCGTTCCCGAAGCGCTGGGAAACACCTGAAATGTCTTTCTGAAACCCTCCTCATCAGTTCCAGCCAGAACGAGAGCAAGTTGGGATTCCCCCTTCGCTCCTTGGGGGATGGGTGCGAGGAACTGAATCCCCGTTTGAGGGGTATTGAATAGACGATCTCCAACGATGAAGTGCCGTCCCTTGAAGAGGACGGGAAAAGAGGGAGAAAGGCGGGCAGATAGGGAGTTGGTAGAAGGTCCCCCAACTAAGATAAAGTTTTCGTCCCATTGAGAGATATCTTGGATGGCAGTATCGGGTTGAACCGATGTCTGTCCCCTGCTTCTCAGATACCAGTCGTTAGCTAGCCAAACGGCTTGAGTTAGCCGCGAGCGCGTTTCCTCGGTCGTTCCCATCGTGCCGTAGACAATCAAGAAGGGGCGTTCAAGGACTTGTCGAGCAGGTCCATATCGCCCTTTTCCTCTTTGAGTTTTTCGTTCTTCCATCTGGGCTTGTGTGCAGATCTCCCAACTCTGAACATGGCAGAAGGTCGTTGGGCTCGTCATGTGGAATAGATCGCCATCGATTTGAATCTCGCGGGGCAGTCTGTTGTGCGTAGACCAAGACCCTCCTCCAAAGGTCATCGTCCGAATATTCTCCGTCGATAAATCGAGGAGAGGACCAACCTGATTGGCATGGATTCGCCCCACCCTGTAGGGAATAATCAGCTGATTGACAGAAACTCCTCCTTTGGATTCCATAGATGCGGGGTTGAGAAGAGTCAGGGTAAAGGAGGGAGGAGAAGGGGGAAAACCGTTCTGGAACCTGGAAAAGAAATCTGACATCTCTTCATCATCCGCAACGCCTGTCCACCAATGCCCTTTCCCTGGAATCTCCGAAAGAGTGGCGTCAACTCCAAATCCTTCCAGAATGCGTACCATGCGTCGAAGATGCCAAGGAGGCACATTGTCGTCATCACCTCCCGTTCTCCCTAAGAAAGGAATACCGACCATATTCGTCGCATAGAGGTCGTTGTCATGTTCCGAAATCGCTGACTCCAAGATTCCCCTAAGTGTGGGGTCTACGAAACTATCTCCAAGACGGAGGAAGTAGGGGAGATAATGTTGGAACTTGATCCACCCTGCGGCTGGTGCTGCCAAGAGTGCACGGTCAGGATACCGCAAAGAGAGGCTCATTGCCCCATGCCCTCCCATAGAGTGTCCCGCAAAAAGAATCCTATGGGGGTCGCCTTTCTTTCCATCAAGAGCTGTCGCTCTGTTCAGGATGGGGGAGGGGAGGGCGTAAGGGGCCTGGAGTGCGGTGAGACGCCCAGGACCTTCCCAATCGTAACCAAATCTTCGGCGACCGGTGGGGGTCAATACCCACAGGTCATCCCGTGAGCGGTAGACATCCGCTTTGTTTTCGGCACGAACCCCTGCGCCATGTGTGGACAAGAGAACAGGGCAGCCCCAAACTTCAGGAAAGCCATTGGGGTCGTAGGGGCAAGAACCCAAGGGGGCTCGCGCCCCTGCATATTGAACAGAGCGGTCGTATCCCAAGAAGGTAAACTTGAAGGATTGGTCAAGGGTACGACAACGGAGTTTGACCGAATGGCGTAGGGGAGAAATCTCCTGCGCATGGACCACAATCGTAAAGGTCAAGGGGCAAGAAGATTCGTCCACGGTGATTCGCTCTCGGGAAAGAGCCTCATCAACCAATCTGTTCAGTCGCACCACCAAGGGAAATGCTTGACCAGGTGCTAGGTCAGGAGCTGGACCGCACCTCCCTAAGATTTCACACGTAGAGGCAAGGGAGAAGGGAGCGTCTTCAAGAGAGACTTGAATCCCTCGAATCCAACGATCTGTTGTATTCAATAGAGGAATAGACAGCCAATCCGAAACCAACTCCCCCTCCAAGATATCAGGCAGCGTATCATCTCCGGGTAATACAAAAAGGGGAGGAGGAGGCTCCTTGAACGAGCAATGGAAATGATCAGTTGTGAGTCCACCAATCTTGACACGAATCGTATGTGTCCCAGCTGTCAGGTGAACAGGGAACCAAGCATACCCATCGCCATAACGGTCTCCAGGAACACGAATGTGGTCGACAAAGAAAGAGCCTGTGGACAGACAACGAGCCAGATAGGTGCCGTTCTCTCTAACGGTAAAATCGCCCAAAGCCCATCCCTGAAAGAGAATGCCTGCTGTCCCATGGGCTTCTTCCAGAGGTTCCCATCTGATTTCGGGGAATGAGAGCGAAAGAGAACCGTTTTCATTCGCGTCCACCTCACGCCAACCCACGCGACCACCATCTGCCAACTCGCTCGGGTATGTCAAATCACCACCTCGGGGGATGCCTTCAATGCCTCCATAAGCCTCTAGGGGGTCTGCCCCCAACTCTCTGGCACCAAGAGGAAAGGGTCCCAAGATATCCCAAGTTGTGGGTGGAATGGGGTAGGGGGGTAATGGCAAAACCTCCACGACAGGGGGGGGTGGGGATACATAACATCTTTGGATGGGGTTCCAGACAGCATCATCACTCTTCACTTCAAGGCAAAGGGGAAGCAGAAAGAGAAAGGCAACCATGAAGGCAAGTCTAAATGGTGATAGACTCATCCTTTGGAGATGTGCGTAATGAACCGAATGAAATCTTGGGGAAGATGGGTTCCCCTGTTGCTCCTTTTTCCACTTTTGTCTGGGTGTGGACTGGGGTACAAACTAAAGGCAAAAGCTTGGGGCGAGATTCTCCAGAATGAAGTGGATGCCAAGATCAAGAATGTTTCGGATACGATGAAACAGCGAAAGAGCGCTGCTTTTACCGATGCTGCCATCAAGAATCAACTCCTTACTACCTTGGAGGAAGTGGAGAACACCCTATTAGATCTGCAGTTAGAGATTCCTGAGGATGGTCCCAGCCATCACAAGAACCTCATTGATGGTGTTCAACTGTTGCTGGAGTCGGTAGAAGCTGCCCAATCGGGCTTGAAATATGGGAACCGCGAAAAGATAGATGAATTCCAAGAAAAAGCGGGACGAGCAGGCTCTAAACTGAAGCGTTGGGGGGATGCCGTCCGCGGGTAGTAGATCAGCTTAGGAGACCTAGGGGTCCCACCGCTCTCCCAAAACGACGCTCTTTCTTGCCCCTGTGGTTTGGGGCAAAGAGAGGGGTAAAGCGTGATAAGCGCCTTGTGCGAGATGGGCAAAGAGGATTCCTTCTCTTGCGTCCCCCCACGGGTCTTTGGTGATAGAAGGTAGTCCCAAACGATATAAGAGGGCTCGGCATAGACCTTCATTCCTAGCCCCCCCTCCTGCAAGAACGACTTCTTGTGGGGGTGTAGGACAGTTCCTCTTTACCCAATCCCCAACTTGGGTTGCTATGAGCCGGGCAGCCGATGCCAGAGCGTCCATTCTTGTCAGATCATTCAGCGATTGAATCGTCTGTTCTTTTTCCGCAATCCAAGCGGATGTATGGGTGCTCTTTGGTGGTGGCAACTTCAAGAAAGGGTGGGCTAGGAGGGGAAGGCGACGAGGATCTTGGGCACGCCCTCTCGCAGTCTCTTTTCCCCCACGATCGAATGCTCCATCTCCCCCATGGGCTTTCCAAAGAGAATCAAGGAGATCGTTGCAGAGACCGATATCCGAGGCAACGAGCGCGTCCTCTTTGGGAGAGAGAAAGGTGCCATTCACGATCCCCCCCAGATTCAAACGGAGTGTGGGAGGTGCAATCTCATCAAGTTGGTAATGGTCAAGGATAGGAGCTAAGGGCGCTCCTTGACCCCCAGCGGCAATATCTCCATTCCGAAAGGCACTCCAAACGGGCAACTTCGTCATCTTGGCAACGAGAGAAGGATTCCCTACTTGGAGTGACCAACCCAAATCGGGTCTGTGAGCGGCGGTCTGTCCATGGAAACCAATCCCTTGGACATCATGTTCTAAGAGAGCCTCCAGAGCGACTTCTCCAAACTGGATGCCCATCTTATTCTCTAGTTTCTCATCTCGATCCGATGGCGTGGGGGAGGTCGCTTGGTAAGCTAGGAAGTCTTCCTTGAGTTTCGGGTGCCAAGGTCGATGAATGTGGTTGAGTACAGTCGCTTTCTTGAGCGGAACCGTTACGACAGCTGTAATGCCATCCATACTCGTTCCTGACAAGAGACCCATCCACGGTTTCAAGAAGAAGACCCTAGGAGCTTAGATAGACCGTCACAAGCCAACCTCTTACGCGCCTCTTGGGGGGAGAGCCCCAAGTGGTGAATGACCAAAGCACAGTCCACTTCACCCCCTGAGGACTTGAGTAGAGCGATCGCTTCATCGGAGGTGGTGCCCCCAAGAGTTCTTACCAGTTCTTGGGCACGGAGACGGAGTTTTTCGTTTGTGCCCACAACCTTGACCATGCGGTTCTGATAAACAGCACCCGTATGGGCAAAAGCCGCCGTAGAGAGAGCGACCATCACGCTACGAGTAGCACTCGCAGCCGCCATTCGGGTGCTCCCCCGCAGCCACTCTTCTCCGGTATCTATCACCACAGGGTGGTCAACGACCCTCGATAGAGCGCCTTGTTTGGTTGAAATACATCCCGTAGTACAGCCGTTTCTCTTCGTCGTTTCAAGGGCAGAGAGAGTCCATGGGGTGGAGCCTGAAGCCGCAATTCCAATCGCCAAATCTCCTTCTTTTCCGCCCCATTCAGAAGCGACTCTTGCTCCGTCTATTAGGTCATCTTCTGCCCCTTCTTGGGCATGGGAAAGAGCGGCTATTCCTCCTGCGATAAACGCCTTTACTGTATCAGGATGTGCGCCAAAAGTGGGAGGGAGTTCAGCGGCATCAAGGAGAGCTAGTCGACCACTTGTACCAGCACCAAATAGAGCGATTCTCCCTCCTTTTTCAAGGGTGGAGTGGTAGGCAGTGGCGAGTTTTGACAGGGCAGGTATTACATCGATGAGGGCATTTCGGGACTTCCTTTCAGCGTTCAGAATACTCATAAGGTCCTTTTCCATGCACTAGATTCTAGAATCACCAGCTGATGGACCTCAACGGAAAAGTCTCTCTCCTTTTACTTGAATTGGCAAATGGACGAGAAATCAAAGGAGAAAACCCTTTTCGTGTACGAGCGCTACGCAAGGGAGCACGGTTGATTGGAAAATGGGAAGGGGACTTGGGGGAATGTGAAGACACTACAGTTTTGCCGGGAATAGGACCCTCCATGTCCGCCATGATTGAGGAAGTGAAGAAAAGCGGTGTCATTTCCCAGTTGGAGCGTTTGAGGGATGAGATTCCTAGTGGGGTTTGGGATCTACTTTCGATTCAGGGTATTGGACCATCCACTGCCGGAAAGCTGTGGCAAGAAGGCGTTACAGACCCGACGATCTTGCTGGAGATGTTAGAGAGCGGAGATTTGAGGAGCGTGAAGGGGACTCGTCGTTCCTTGGTGTTAGAAGGGCTCAAGCACCATTTTCTATATAAGGGCTCCTTCTTGAGGTCGGATGCTCTCAAGCTTCTTGAGGCGTTTTCCCAGGCACACCCAGAGTGGCAGATCTCTCCATCGGGGGGGTTTAGGCGTGGGCAAGAGGTCTTGGACCATATCCCTCTGTTGGTCTTGAAGGAGGATGGGGTGTCAGAGGCACTGTCCCTTCTCTTTGGGAATCCCCTCAGTCAGGGTCAATTCGAGGGTCGGTGGGGCGATCGCCACTTCTTGATTAGATTGGCAAATCGCCAAGAGTGGGGGCGGGTTTCCATTGAGGAGAGTTCTACACCTGAGCATTTAGAGGGACTCCTATTGAGGGATGGTCAAACAGAGGAAGAGGTTTACAGGTTAGCTGGATCACCCTATTGGCCACCGGAACTCAGAGGTTATTCTCGTTCTCTCTATCCCAAAGGTCCTCCCAAGTTGGTCAAAGAAAAGGACATTCTCGCAGACTACCATACCCATACCCGTCAAAGTGATGGTCGTTCGTCTCTCCCAGAGATGGTGCACGCCGCTGCCCAGTGGGGGCACCGACGCGTAGCGATTACCGATCATAGTCAGACAGCTGGGTATGCTGGGGGACTAAGCCCCGAGAGTTTGTTGAGACAGCGTGAAGAGATTCGTCAGGGAGATTGGCCCCTTGAAGTGTGGGCGGGTACCGAGAGTGATATCTTGCCTGATGGTTCACTAGACTACAAAGACGACCTCTTAGCAAGACTAGATTGGGTAGTGGGCTCTATTCATCAGGGTTTGAAAGGAGACCAAACAGAGAGGGTCTTGGAGGCTCTGGATAACCCCCATCTGAAAGTTCTAGGACACCCAACGGGACGAAGATTGTTACTTAGAGACGGTTTTTCGTTAGATTGGTCTAAGGTGTTGCCCAAGATGGCAGAAAGGGGAATCGCACTTGAAATCAATGGAAACCCCGAGCGTCTTGATGCCGAGGCTGATGTCGCCAGAGAAGCATCAAGAGAGGGTGTAAAGATCGCCTTGGGGACAGATGCTCATCACACCAGCCACTTCGCTTTGATGTCATTTGGGGTGACCCAAGCACGACGAGCGGGTCTGACCAAAGATAATCTCTTGAATACCACCCTAGAATCCCACTGATGAAAGGGTTGGAGATTCGAAAGAGGTTCTTGTCCTATTTCCAGGCTCGGGATCATCTCGTTGTTCCCTCCTCTCCCTTACCCCTAGAAGGCGACCCCACGCTTCTTTTTACAGCGGCTGGTATGGTTCCCTTTAAGAGCTATTTCTTAGGGATTGAGAAAGCACCCCATCCTCGGGTGACGAGTAGTCAGCGATGTTTGCGTACGGTGGATATTGACCAAGTGGGAAAGACGCCCCGCCACTGTACCTACTTTGAGATGCTGGGTAACTTCTCCTTTGGAGATTATTTCAAGGGACGAGCGATTGATCTAGCTATGGGGTTCTTGACTGAAGAGTTGGGTTTATCCCCGCAAGATCTTTGGGTAACGGTACACGAAGATGATGAAGAGAGTGCCCATCTTTGGTTAGAGGAGAGGGGATTTCCTGAGAGTCGGTTCGAGCGGTTGGGTCAAGATAACTTCTGGAAAATGGGACCGACTGGCCCTTGCGGACCCTGTTCGGAGATCTTTTTTGACTTTGGGACAAAAGGGCTAGAAAGCGAGAAACCCTCAGATGGAGGTATGAGGTTTATGGAGATCTGGAATCTCGTCTTCATGGAGAGCGAGAGGCAAAGTGATGGTTCGTTGGTTCCCTTGCCTAGGAAGAGTATTGATACAGGGATGGGGCTAGAGCGAATCACAGCAGCTTGCCAAGGAACTTCTTCTGTTTTTGATACGGACCTCTTTGAAGATTTACGGGGCGTTGTGACCGAGAAAAGTGAAAAGGATATTCCTGAGAGTTCCCGCGTGGTCATGGACCACATGAGAGGAGCGATTTTTGCGATTTCTGAGGGCGTGATGCCTTCAAACATTGGGCGAGGGTATGTCTTGAGACGGATGATACGGCGGGCGATTCGAGCCGGAAGACATTTAGGTATTGAGGGCAGATTCTTAGGGGCATTGGTTCCCCCTGCGTTGGCACCGTACCAGGGGGAGGTTGATGCCGAAGGGTTGTCTAGGGTGATAGAGGGAGAAGAGGACGCTTTTATGAGAGCTATGGGGAAGGGTGAAAGAGAGCTTGAGAGGCTTTTGTCTCAGTTGGACGAGGGCGAAGAGACTCTATCTGGGCAAGCAGCCTTTTCTCTCTTTGACACTTTTGGACTCCCCTTTGAAGCGACAGAAGAAGCGTGTGGGGCAAGGGGATTGTTGGTTGATAGAAAGGGTTTTGAAGAGGCGATGGTGCTTCAAAGGAAGAGGTCTCAGGCAGACAGACGAAAAGGGGGTGAGGGATGGATCAAGGTGGGAAAGGGAGGAAAAACCACCTATTTACGAGATGGGGAAGAGGCAACCTCAACCGTCTTGCGGGTTGACAAGAAAGGAGATAGGGTGCGCGTCGTTGTAGGCGCATCTCCCTTTTATAGAGAGGGAGGTGGGCAAGTGGGTGACCAAGGTGAGATTCTTTCCCTAGAGGGGAAGAGGCTCGTTGCTGTCACGAATACCGTTCTTGACAGGGGGGAGGTTTTTCATGAAGGGAAGCTTAGAGGGAAGATTGAGCCTGGAGAGGAGGTAAGGATGGTGGTGGAGAGAGCGAGTTCTTTGGGTTGTAGGAGGGCGCATACTGCGACCCATCTCCTCCACGCCGCTCTCCGAGAAACCTACGGAGAGGGAGCAAGCCAGAAGGGTAGTCTTGTGGAAAGGGATAGATTGCGGTTTGATATTGCATTGTCTCAAGCACCAACGGACAAAGAAATCGCCGATTTGACAAGGCGGATTGGAGGTTGGATTGGTGGGGATGATTCGGTTGAAACGACCGAAATGACGATTGATGAAGCGCGTGCTTCCGGGGCGATAGCGTTATTTGGCGAAAGGTATGGGGAGAGGGTTCGGGTGGTCAAGATTGGTGGTTATTCCATGGAGCTTTGTGGCGGAAACCATCTTTCCAGCACAGGTGCCGTGGGTGGCTTTATCTTGACAGGGCATGCGGCCGTGGCACAAGGGGTTCGACGCTTTGAAGCGGTTACCGGCGAAAAAGCCCAAGAGGTAACTTCAGCGTTGTTTGGGGATTTCCAAGAGATGGGGCGTCGATGGAGTGTGGGAATTGAGGATGTGCCTGCTCGGGTACAGGTATTGGAGACTCGGCTAAGAGAGGCTGAGAGTGCTCTAGCCGCCATCAAGTCAACGGGAGCAGGAAAAATGGCGAACGAGTGGGTAAGCGAGGGGGTGGGTGTCGGGGAGATCGTCTTCGTTTGTCAAGAAGTACCGTCCGAAGATCTGTTGCCGTTGGGGAAGGCGATGGGTGGGCGGGAGGATTCTGTGGTCGCATTGCTCGTATCTCCAGAGGGAAAGAGAGTGAAATACTTGGTTGTAGCGACTCAAGCGGCACAGGTCTTGGGCGCCAAGGCTGATCTGTTATTGGGGCTGGTAGCACCGACTTTCGGGGGAGGAGGAGGTGGGAACTCTGGGTTGGCTCAAGGGGGGGGAGGAGGATGGAAGGGGCTGGAAGAGGGGAGAGAGTTGCTTAGGGGGGCACTGAGGGAGATTCGTTGAAAGTCTTAGCATGCGATACGGGGACAAGGCGTCACGGCTTTGCTCTTTCGGATTCAAAGGGGCTATTCGTGGTCAGGACTTGGACAGCGGAGGCGGGGGAGAAACCCGAAAAACCGATTCTGGAATCGGCCAAGCGAGAAGGACTATCCGAAGTCGTATTGGGATTGCCCTTGACGATGTCGGGTACAGAGAGTGATCAATCCGTTTGGGTTCGGGCGTTGGGAAAGTCTATTGAAGAGGGGGGTGTTGGGGTCTGTTGGGTCGATGAAAGGCTAACGACGCCTGCAGGAGTAAGAGGTCCCAAGCGGGATGAGTGGGCAGCAGCAACGATCCTTGAAATCGCCTTACAACAGAGAAGAGGAGTTAGGGGGGGCTAGGCAAGACCAGCAGCTAAGAATCCGAAATATCCGACAATCGCCAACCCCCCCAAGATGCGCTTGAGGGGTTGGCTCGCTTTCGTTCCCGCCAAGAAAACCGCAGTCGCCAGAAAGGCCCACAAAGTGGAAGGGAGAAAATTGGGCATGGCCACCGCACCTCCGAATGTGACTGCGGGTAGAGCAACGAGGGGATTGACGACATTGCTTCCTAGGATGTTCCCCTCCATCACTTGGAAACTCCCCTTGCGCAGAGCAGCAACGACGACAGCCAGTTCTGGAAGGCTCGTTCCCAAACCTAATATAGCACCTGCAGCGATTGCCCCTAAGCTCGTTTTCTCCACCCACAATAAAGCTCCATTTACGCAGTAAACACCCCCAATCCACATCAGCCCCCCCCCTACCAAAAGGACAAGGACAGAAACCGCTGTAGGGGTCTTAGAGAGAGCACGCTCTTTCCTCTCTTTTCGTTCGGCCCAAGCGTACACAGAAAAGTGACGCATGGTCATGATCCAAATACCCACCAAGATGAGCGCTTCAAAGGAGTTTAGGACACCATCTTTAGCCAATCCGTAGGTCATAAAGGGAGCCAGAAGTGCCATATAGGAACTCGGGCGAAAAACCCGCTTTTTTGAGAGCCCATAGACAAGAGCAATCCCCCCAATGAGGAGGGCATTTGCGACATTGCTTCCCATGACATTCCCCACAGCGACCCCTGCAGCGTTGTGGGGCGTATCGATGGGCCATTGGTCAGGAATCTCCCAACCGGCAACAGCGTTCGTAAAGATCTCTGGGAGACTCGTCAAGAGTGCTGTCAGCGTCAGCCCCACAACACGGCGAGCAATCCTAAGGCGCTGGGCGAGTTGCTCTGATGCCCAAATCGCCATTTCCCCCCCAAAAAAGAGGAGAAGAACCCCCGCAGAAATGAGGAGAATAACGCTCATTACTCTTGGTGCTTTCGAACAAAAACGCGTGCTTCACTTTCGGAGTTCACCTTGCCTTCTACTTGAGCATCAAGGAGTTTCTCCAAAACCCTCCCCACTTCCGGGCCTTCATTCCACCCCATTTCAATGAGGTCGGTCCCCGTCAGGAAAGGGGTTGGATGAGAGATAAATGGCTCTCGAAATGCAGCACTCAAAATGTGGTGATGAATCCGATGGTGCCTTGGGTCCAAAATCTCTGAAGCGATCGGTTCAGGATACCCTTTGGCATCCGAAAGATCCAGAAGAACTAAGGGGATGGCGAGTGCTCCAGTCGCCTTGAAATACCGCCTAAGGGCTTTCTTGGTGGGAATCCCTGTAGGACCTGAAATCTGGGCTACGCGCAGATGGAGAGAGATGAGTGAGAGCACTTCCTTTTTTTCACGGGAGGAAAGGGCAAGGTCGCTAAGTGCATTTTCCACAAGTCGCTCACCTCCTTGAGGGTGTTGGGGATAGGTGCGCTTCCCCTCCTGGAGTTTGAGGGTAATAGGCTTCCCGATATCGTGGAGGAGGGCACCTAAGTACCAATGCCAAGGAATGGGGGTGTTCTCCTTCCAATCTCTAAAGTATTCGGTGAATTCAGGGAAGGAAGAGCTGGGGTCAGTGAGGGTGTTGAAGAAGTTCTCTGAAACGGTGTAGGCGTGTTCCTCTACCGAGAAGTCGTCCAATATTCCTGCAGGTGTCGTTCTAGATTGTTCCCAAGGAAAGAGCGCATCCAAAACACCACTCTTGCCCAAATGGCGACCAAAGCTGGGTGAAGCGGGGAATCCCTTAGCCATTTCATGACGAATCCTCTCTCCAGAAGTAGCCACAAGGTTGGGTGATTCGTGGCGGAAGGCATCCCAAATCTCTGGTGTCGCCGTCA
>JACNFQ010000003.1 GCA_014384545.1 bacterium
CTTGGGGAGGTAACTCCTTGGCTAGGAGCCAATCAATTGCAAGTATACGCTCGTGACACGTTACAGGGATACCATTTCCTGGTCTGCTGTCATCCACCTGACCTCGATAGGCCAATCGACCTTCTGCCTCATCAAGAAAGAGGTCGGGCGTACAAGCAGCCTGAAAAGGGATCGCTGCGGATTGGTCTTCGTCATATCCGTACGGAAACGGGAACTTGGCCCTTTGCGATTGGGCGAGCAACCCCTTGGGACCATCCCCAGGGTGCGTCTGAGCATCATTGCTGGAAATACCCAAAATGCCGATCCCCCTAGGAATGGAATCTTTCCCCAACCTGACAAGCCCCTCTTCCACATGGGTAACGAAGGGGCAATGGGCACAGATAAAGAGAATCAATGTCCCTTTGGGTCCCGCCACATCTTCCCAAGCCAAAGTCTCACCAGTGGCCACATCAACGACTTGAAAATCAGGATGGCGTGTTCCCAAGGGTACCATTGTGCTCGGTGTGAGTGCCATACCGGTATCCTAGTGGGGGGTCAACCTCTTATTCATCGTGGCATGAAGACCAATAGTGGGGATAACGAATGGTTGACCCAAAACCGTCCACCCCGAATCACCGTAAAAAGGGACTGCCCTTTCACGGGCATGTAACCAACCTGATTCTGCACCCCAAAGCGTCATCGCTTCCCCTTCAAGAGCACGCAGAACTTTCTTAGCCAACCCTTGTCTCTTAGAAGAAGGGCGTGTGCCCATTTGTCGAATCTGGGTAGCGGGTCGTAGATGGTCGCCCCCTAACGCAAGGGCTGTAAAGGGAGGGCAAAGGGGTGCGTCGGTGCCTTGATGTTCGGTGCAAGCACCCCCACCCCCTTCAGGAATGAGATGGATACGCCCTACAGACAGGACTTCTCCGCTGGGATCCTCTATCCATGCATGAATCGCCTTATCATCATCCAACAACCGTTCCGAACCTAAAGGGAGCCCTAAGGGCTTCCTTAATGAGACGAAGCGGGCTTGGAAATAGCTTTCAGGAATCGACTGACCAGGTTTTGCTAAATGGAGTTTCGCCATTTACCACCCTCCCGTGGCACCGCCTCCTCCACTAGACCCGCCCCCAGACCATCCCCCACTAGAACCGAATCCAGAATCGTTCTTCCCTTGGGGTGCATCGGGGTCTTGGTACCAGTTGTGATACCACATCGTAGGGACATAAACGCCCTCTTCGTTCTTCTTGGGGGGGTCAATCCTGTTGAATCGCCTAGCCCTTGAAGCGACGATAACGAGACCGATGACGACAAGAAAAAAGCCCCCGAAGATTAGGAGTAGAAATCTTGGCGATAGACTACCTCCAGCGATTTTTTCTGGGGCAGTCAACCGTTCCCCTTTCACCATCCCGATCAAGCCCCGCACACCCCCTAGTAATCCCCCGCCATAGTCGCCCTCCTTGAATCGGGGGATAATGGTGGAATCCATGATTAAGGCGGACTGGGTGTCGTGGTCGCTCCCCCAATCTGCACCGAGTTCAATGCGGGCTCTGCGGTCACCTTTTGATACCAATAGGAGGATACCCCTGTTGAACGCCGTAGAACCGATTTCCCAATGGTTGAAAAGCTCTGTTGCATATCCGTCCACGCCAAGGTGAATCGCCTCGTAGGTGGAAAGACTAGGAATCGTTACAACGACCAAGGGAACCTTCTCCTGATCCCACAGTGAAGAAATCAACCACTCCATTTCGGTTCTAGATGCCGCATCTAACAAAGATGCGCCATCATAGAGAGGCATCTCACCGGGTTTTGTCGGAAAGGAGACCCCAGAGACCAGAGGGAATCCCACCATAAAGAGGGCGAATAGAAGTCCGATTCTGCGCACAGGTTTACCCTATCACGGCAACGCAACAGGGTGTAGTTTGTGGAGGATCGTCCCCAAGTGGGGTAGATAACCTCCATGAATTGGTAGCGGTCCTGCTGGGATATGGACCATTTCGGTTGCATCTATATCGGTAATGCCCTCTGTATCTGCGGGAAAGAGCCCCACCACTTTTCCTGGTCCCCAATTGGTGGCACCATAGACTCTCAACAACCTATCCGCTGGGGAGTAGAGATTCAAGAAACGTCCCGAAACAGCGAGTTGAGCTTGGAGCCACAAGCGTCGGGTCGCTCTGTCTGCCGTACCCAAGAGGACAGCGTGGTCTATGACATCAACGACACCCTCCCTACCCAAATTCCTTAGGGTGCGCAAGACGATTCGAGCACCCAGCGAATACCCGACCAAGGAGATGGGTCGTGGACCGAATGTCCGCTGGCGCAAGAGCTTTGTCAAGTGCAAAACAACGATGTCTGCCTGTGCCTTTCCTGCCGCCCAATGGAGGGTAGGTGTCAAACCCAGCACGAGGTCAGCCTCTGCGGCCTTGCGACTACCAGCCTCCCAATGGAGCGCTTGAATCTCCCCCCCTAAATGAGGGTATTCTGCCAGAAGCCCCCCCCACTCTTCTTGGGGGTCAATATCTTCACTCAAGAACCCGGGAACGGCTACAACGAGGTGCAGCCCAACGCCTGCCAAGTGCTCCAATGCGAGATTCCCTAGCCCTCTACTTCGTCGTTCCCATTCGTAGACGGCTTTTCCAGCAACGAGGGAACGAACCCACGGTTTCCATTTAGCCAGCCACCGAGTCACTTTTCCGCCCCCAAGCAGAGCCAATCCCCGCCGCAGAGCTGCGCCCATAGTGGGGAAGATCTCCTTACCAAGAAAGGGAAGGAAATCAATCAACTTAGCCTGAACCGAAGGGTGAATCACGAGTGCGGCTAAGAGTGCGAGTGCCAAAGTGCGGAGAAGACCACTCTTTCTCTCGTGGAGTACCTTCTTTTGAGCTTCCCTTGGAAGGAGGAACTGCTTCGCCAAACGATCCTCGCATCTAACGACGGTGGTCCACGCCACACCCATCGCTTGAGTCAGTCGACGAATCCCCTCTCTCTCGGGTGCCGTGTACTGGCCATACAAGAGTGCTGCCACGAGGCGTACGTGGAGCAGTACCACCTTTCCCTC
>JACNFQ010000019.1 GCA_014384545.1 bacterium
CGCATGAAGACCGCAAAAAGAAAACAAATTGAGGAACACTTCAAAACTAAGTATCTTGAACCAATGCGTCGTATGTTCAAGGGGATGCGTGACCCATAACCTACAGCCTCTCCTCGGGGGGCAAGGGATACACTACAGCTATGTCGACACCGAGTACATACGCAATCTTCGGGAACATAGATGTCGCCAAGAGTCTCGTTGCCGAGGCGTTAGTTCATCGTGCGGGTGCCACGACTCGTTTGGGAAACCTCCAAGACGGCTCATCCCACTTTGCCACTCATTCTGAAGAGAAGAACAGAGGAATGAGCCTCTTTCTCTCTACGGCTAGTTTTTCCCATGATGGCGTTGATCACCAGATTATTGACACCCCAGGATTTCCTGACTTCGTTTGCGACAGGATAGCAGGGTTGGCTGCTGCTGATGCTGCAATTCTCGTTGTGGACGGTGGTGCTGGTGCTGATATGGCGACTCGCCGAGCCCTTGCTCAAGCACGGGCATTCGGTTTGCCCGTCCTCGTGGTCGTCAATAAGATGGATGGAAAAGAAGCAGAGACAGATGCTTGGGTCGGTCTAAGAGGGGCTCATCCCATACAGGAAACTGAGTCTGGCGCTGGATTCTCGGAACCGACTTCACTCTTGGATGGTAAGGACCTCCCTGAAGATCTGTTAGATGCGATTGTGGAGCAAGACGACGATTTGATGGACTCTTACTTGGAAGGAACACTTCCTTCTCGAGAGCAACTTGAGCCCGCCATGAAAAAGGGCGTTCTCTCTGGAGATATTCTTCCTGTTCTCTATCTTTCAGCATTGAATGAAGTAGGTGTTGATGCCCTCTTCCACGCCATTTCCTCCTTTTTGCCTGGAACGAAAGATTCCCCATTCGCTCGTCGAGCCGACCTCTTGGGTTCATCCACACAGGCACTCCATATCTTCAAGACTAAGTACGAAGGACAGATGGGTGAAGTCCAGTTTGCGCGTGTCGCTTCGGGGGGGATTTCTAAGGGGGATACCCTCAAGAACAACCGGTCGGGTGATTCCGAGCGTATCTCTCAGATTTACAAGGTCTTTGGCGCTCAACGCACGCCCCTAGACCGTGCTGAAGCGGGGCAGATTATCGCCCTCGTAAAACTAAAGAGTACACAGACCGGTGATTCGCTCTCTTCGGCACCCGTCTCTTTTCCTCCTATTCCTTTTCCCGATCCCACGGCACGGGAATCTCTATCGGCGACCGAAGAACGGGATGAGGAAAAAGTCAATGAAGCTCTGCGGTCGCTCTTGCGTGAAGAACCTGCCGTCAATTTTGGATTCCATGAAGAGGTTTCCCAGAATATCATTGACTGTTTTGGCGAAACTCAACTCTCTGTGCTCTTAGCTCGTCTTTCCTCTGATTTCGGTCTATCGGGATCTGCTGCTCCACCCCGTATTCCTTACCGTGAGACATTCCAAGGCGCTGTTTCATCCCACTACCGACATAAAAAACAATCTGGTGGTAGGGGTCAATTTGGGGAGTGCCACTTGCGCCTAGAGCCCCTACCCAGAGGTGAGGGGTTTACTTTTGAGGATGAGATCGTGGGTGGCAAGATTCCCGCCAAGTTTATTGCCTCGGTTGAAAAAGGGGTTCGAGAAGCGATTGAGGCGGGTTCTTTGTTGGGTTCTCCTGTCGTAGATCTTCTCGTCGCCGTCCACGATGGTAAGACCCATGATGTGGACTCCAGTGATATCGCTTTTCAGATTGCAGGAAGGCAATGCTTTCGAGAAATGGAGAAGAAAGGTACCAAACTCCTCCTTGAGCCATTCGGACTCGTTGAAGTGATCGTTCCGGAGGGTTTGACGGGCGAAGTGATTGGTGACCTAAACAGTAGGCGTGGACGTGTTGAGGGGATGGAGCCAGGAGAGGAACTTGGGACTTCGGTCATTCGAGCGCAAGTCCCCTTGAAGGAGATGTACAAGTACGACAACGCCCTTCGCTCCATTGCTAAGGGGGATGGCACTTTTTCGGTTACCCCATCTACATATGAACAAGTTCCGCCCGACCTAGCGACGAAACTGATTGCCACTGCCCAAAAAGAGACCGAGTAAGAATGGGTCTCTCCCCACCTCCTCCCTTCCCTTCCAATCAAGAAAGATAATGTGTGGCATCGTAGGACTCATCCGACAGAAAGACGCAGCTGGTGCCGTTCTTGAAGCGCTCCAACGGCTAGAGTATCGCGGATATGACTCGGTTGGGCTTGGTGTCATTGACCACAAATTGGATGTCTTTCGGAAGGAAGGAAAAATCAATGTTCTCTTGGATAGTTTCCAGGGTCAGTTCCCTGAAGGCGGTACGGCGATTGCCCATACTCGATGGGCTACTCATGGGCGTCCCGAGGTCAAGAATGCCCACCCCCTTTCGGATGGGGGTATCGCTGTCGTCCACAACGGTATCATTGAGAACGAAGCCTCTTTGCGCCAAGAGTTGATTAAGGGAGGGGCTCTCTTTAGCTCTGATACTGATACGGAAGTGATTCTTCGACTCTTACTTGAAGATGGCGGTAAAGTGGAAGACGCCCTGCCAAGGATATTACCTCGATTGGAGGGCGCTTTTGCCTTAGCGATTTTGGACGAAAGAGAGAGAAACCGAATCTTTTTTGCCCGTCGACACTCCCCTCTCGTCTTAGGGATTGGTGAGAAGGAGAATTGGATGGCGAGCGACCTATCTGCTTTCCTTCCCGAAACGAGAGAAGTCATCTTCTTGGAGGAGGATAGATGGGGATGGATAACTGAAGAAGATATTGAGATTCGTCGGAATGATGGCTCCCCCGTGAAGCCTCAGGTCAAGATATTTCCTTGGAATCCTGTTTCGGCTCAAAAGGGGCGTTTTTCCCACTTTATGCTGAAAGAGATCCACGAACAGCCTCGCGCAATAACAGATACGCTTTCGGATAAGCTATCCCCACAAGGTCTCCATCTTTCAGAGGATGTGGTCGCCTTGCTAAGAAAGACGAAAAGAATTCAGTGTGTCGCGTGTGGAACTTCGTTCAATGCCACACTCGCTTTCCGTTCTTGGGTCGAGAATATTGCGGGGATCCCCTGCGAAGTAGAAATCGCCAGCGAGTCAAGGAATCGACCTCTTTTTCCCTCTGAAGGTCTCCTCGTAATTGCCGTTAGCCAAAGTGGAGAGACCTTTGATACCCTCAAAGCGGTTGAACCCTTCTTAGATGCCCAAGTCCCCGTTCTTTCCGTTGTCAATACGACGGGGAATTCTCTAGAGCGATGTTCAACGGCTATTCTCAGGACTCATGCCGGGATGGAAATTGGCGTCGCTGCGAGCAAGACACACTTGGCTCAGTTATCCACCCTTTTTCTTGTTGCCCTTCAGTTGGCGGAACTAGGGGGGACTGATATTTCCGATGAATTACTAGCTCTCAGACGCCTCCCCAGCGTGCTTGAGACGGTCCTTGGAATGGAGCGAGACATCAAGGAGATTGCTCAGCGGTTTACCGCCACTCAGAATGCCCTTTTCTTGGGCCGTCAACGCCATTGGTCCACAGCGATGGAGGGAAGCCTCAAACTCAAGGAAATCTCTTACATTCATGCTGAAGCCTATGCGGCTGGTGAGATGAAGCATGGACCGATAGCTCTCATATCTAAAGAGATGCTGGTCGTGATTATCGCTCCTTTTGATGACCATTTCAAGAAGATCTATGGCTCTCTGCGGGAGGTCGCTGCCCGTAAGGGGCGCATCCTCCTCCTTACGACTAAGGAAGCACCCGAAGTGTCCGAAGCGGAGATTACCTTGGTTCTTCCCACCACTATTCCCCTACTGAGCGCCTTCCCGGCACTCGTCGCTCTCCAAATCTTTGCTTATTGGATTGCACGTGAACGGGGTCTAGATATCGATCAACCCCGCAACCTAGCGAAGACGGTCACGGTGGAATGAGAATCTTCCCTTTCGTCGTAGCAGCTTTTCTTTCCTTAGCCGCCAAACCTGTCCACTTGGTAGAGTGGGTCGATTTTAAGTGCCCCTTTTGTTCCCAGTTTGCATCGGAGACACTTCCTCTTCTCCAAGACAAGTTTGGTGATGACCTTATCATTGAGATTCGTCAGCTACCCATTGAGAGCCTCCATAAGGGAGCTACATTAGCCGCCGAGGCTTCGGTCTGCGCAGAGGATGGGGGCTTTTTTTGGGCTTTCCACGATGCGCTTTTCCATCTCCAAGGCGAACCTACACTGGAAGGGTTGCTCCGTCTTGCCCAACCCCTTGAAGGGGATTACAACGCCTACTCTTCTTGCCTTAGATTTGGAGGGGGGTTTGATCGTGTCGCTACCGACTTAGAGAGTGCAATCCGTCAAGGTATCCGTAGCACTCCCTTCTTCTTTATTGACGAGATTCCCATTGCAGGAAACCTCCCTACCGAGACCTTTGTTTCGCTCATTGAAAAAGCTCTTGACATCAGAACACCTCTGAAGCTCGTTGATATCGACCCCCCCATTCAAGGAGTCCTTCGGATTGATTCGGACTGTGGTGCGCCGTGCCAAGAAGGGATTTCACTTTGGCTAGAGCGGACTTTCCCCACATTGGACCTAAAGAGAGCACCCGCACCCGATGACATTGAAGCGTACCCGTGGAGCCCCTATCTAGAAGTTGATACCGCCATAGCAGGCGCCTTCAGATTTTCGGAAGTTGCCCGTCGCTTGATTCCTCGTGGAGAAAGATGGGTCTTACGACCCTCTGTATTTGGTTCTGTTTATTTGCGTCGTGCCCCTATTGTGGAGAATCGACCCACCCGTGGAGAGGGTCCAACAGCTGTTTTTTACACCTCCTTTACCTGCCCCTATTGTGCCCAAGAAGCAAGACTGCTTGGTGAGGTGCAAAAGGAAGCACCCTTCCGTCTCGTTTTCAAGCACTTTATTCGGGTTCAAGAAGATATCCCTTTGGCAGTCGCGGCTGAATGTATTTGGCAACAGGGAGGAGATACTCTCTTCTGGCCCTTCTTTGATGCTTTACTTACGAACCGACCTAGAGACGAGGCTGCGCTGAATCTCCTCTTTGCAACGACGGGGCTCCCCACCACCACGAGGGCTGAATGTGCAGAAGACCCTCTTATCTTAGATGCGATTAGAACAGATCAAACTGAAGCGGATCTCTTTGGCATCGATGCGACCCCTGCTACAGTCTTGGGAAGGACTCTTCATATCGGCTTAGTAGACAAGAAGCAGATTCTTTTTTGGGCTCAAGGAGGAAACGAGGATGATTGAAAGGTACCAATACCCAGAAATGGGAGAGATCTGGTCTCGCCAAGCTCGGTTTCAAGCATGGATGGATGTTGAAATGGCATGGCTTGATGCCCTAGAAAAACGGTCTTTAGTTCCCCTTGGTTCAGCTTCTGCCTGCCGCCAAGCGCCTCTTGATATTCTGCGCCTAGACATCATTGAAAAGGAAGTAAGACATGAGGTGATTGCTTTTCTTGAGATGGTCCGTGAAGGTGTGGGTGAAGAGGGACGGTGGATTCATCACGGATTGACGTCTAGCGATGTGATGGATACAGGTGTTGCCATCCAATGCGTTGCTGCCGCACAAACGCTCCTAACTGCAGGATCTGCCTATATTGAGTCCCTTCTGTCGTTGGCAGAGCGAACGTTGTCGCTACCTTCAGCAGGTCGCACCCATGGGATGCATGCAGAACCCCAGCCTTTTGGTCTGCGCTTTGCTCGCCATGGTGCAGCTGCAATCCGGGCTTGGAAAAGACTCAAAGAGGCGAAGATAGGTATCGCTGTGGGGAAGATGGCGGGCGCTGTGGGCACCTACCCCTTTATGGAGCCCGAAGTGGAGAAGGAAGCTCTTCTTGCCCTAGGACTAACCCCCGAAACCGCTCCTAGCCAAGTGGTGGCAAGAGACCGCCATGCCGCATTCCTAGAATCTATCGCTCTTTTCGGTGCTGTTGTGGAACAGTTTGCTATCGAGATTAGACATCTCCAAAGAACAGAAGTGGGCGAGGTTGAAGAGCCCTTTACTGCGGGGCAAAAGGGGAGTAGTGCTATGCCCCACAAACGCAACCCTATCGTTTCTGAGCGGCTAACGGGGCAGGCTCGCCTCCTACGGGGGTATGCCCAGACAGGGCTGGAGAATGTCGCCCTTTGGCACGAGAGAGATATCAGCCATTCGTCTAACGAAAGAGTCACTCTTGCTGATAGTACGACCTTGCTCCACTATATGTTGGTTCGTGCAGAGGGAGTTGCCAAAGGGCTTGTGGTCAATGAGAGAGCTGTTCAGGCGAACCTAAACAGAGGGGGCGGGGTGATGATGAGCAGTGCAGCATTACTCGCATTGGTGGAATGTGGGATGACCAGAGAAGAGGCTTACGAAATCGTTCAATCCCTCTCTTTTCAAGCGAAGGAAGGTGGTGATTTTCGGGCACTGCTCCAAGCAAGTCCTCAAGCGGGACCCCTCCTTGCTGACAGAATGGACGAAATTTTCGATACCTCAAGATCGTTACGACACGGTGCCGCGATTCTCAAAGGTGTAAAGGAGCTACTTTAGGATGAAAATACTTTATGAAGGGAAAGCGAAGATCCTCTTTGATGATGGTGTTCCTGGGACCTTGATTCAACATTTCAAGGATAGTGCTACCGCATTTAACGCAGAGAAGAAAGAGGAATTTGAAGGCAAAGGGTTTTTGAACCGAGCGATTTCCGAACATCTATTCACCGTGCTGGCTGCTGCTGGTATCCCCACTCATTTTGTGGAGACCATTGATGGGAACAGAGACCGTGTCCGTCGTGTGGATATCATCCCCCTAGAAGTCGTCGTGCGCAACCGCGCCGCTGGTTCTTTTGTAAAGAGATTCGGGGCCCCCAAGAATCTCCCCTTTGTCCCCCCACTTTTCGAGCTTTATCTCAAAGACGATGCTTTGGGCGACCCCCAAATCTCCCCCGAAGCATCTTTCGCTCTCTCTTTGGCTACAGAAGAGGAGATCGCACAGCTTAAGGTATTCGCTTTGACGGTCAATGAGGTCTTGACAGCACTCTTCGCAAAAGTGGGGTTGTTGTTGGCCGACTACAAATTGGAGTTTGGACGCACAGCACCTGGAGAGATTCTCTTGGCTGATGAGATCAGTCCCGACACCATGAGATTGTGGGACCCCGAAACGATGGAGAGTTTTGACAAGGATCTCTTCCGTGAAGACAAGGGAGACCTATTGGCGGGATATCGTGAGGTTCTTCGTCGTTTGGAGGCTACCCTATGACGAAGATTGAGATCGTTGTGACCCCAAAGAGTGAAACGCTAGATCCTGAAGCGAGGACGATTCGTCGCACCCTTATCAAGGGTGGATATCCTCTTGAAGATCTCCGAGCTGGACGGTGGTTTCTACTCACGTTTCCCGATTTAGGGAAAGAGGACGCTTTAGCCGAAGCCCAAAAAATCGCTGATTCCGTTCTCTCTAACCCCGTCGTTCATGAGGTGATGGTTCGACCGATATGAAGGTTGGAATTGTCATTTTTCCGGGGAGCAACTGCGACAAAGATGCCTATCGTTTTATGGGGGAGTTGGGGTTTGAAACGGAGTGGCTTTGGCACAACAACCCCTCCACCAACGGTGTAGATTTGGTTTTTCTTCCGGGGGGATTCTCTTATGGAGACTACCTTAGAAGCGGTGCCATTGCACGATTCTCTCCCGTGATGGAGAGTGTCATTGACCACGCCCTTGCTGACAAACCGGTAATCGGCATCTGTAATGGATTCCAGATTCTTGTTGAGAGCGGTCTGTTACCAGGAGCTTTGCGAAGGAATCAGGGGGGGCTTTTTCGGTGCAAGACCGTGGCGCTTCGAAAAGAAGAGAGTTGTGGGGGACCATGGTCTGGACCACCTGCCGGCACGATTCTTCAGATTCCTATTGCTCATATGGATGGCAACTGGTATGCGAACGAGACGCAATACGAAAGCGTTCAGGAAAACAACCAAGTCGCCTATCGCTACTTAGAGAACCCCAACGGCTCTTTAGGTGATGTCGCGGGTCTCCTAAATACCTCAGGGAATGTACTCGGGATGATGCCACACCCCGAACGCGCAGGGCGTGCATTATTGGGGAGCGAAGACGGAAGAGAGGTTTTTGCCTCCATCCTCCATACGACAGCTAGGACTTAGGGCGACCAGTACAGAACCAACCGATCGCCCACCAACCGTGATCGCTACATACCCTTAGAGCCTGCGCGATGAGCATCTCTTAGACCAAAGAGTGACATCGCCATACCAAGGACAACGGCGACCCCTAGGACATGAATAGAGAACATCATCAAGTCCCCCATCACGCCACTTGTCGCCATACTCTCCATCCAGGAGCGCAACCCATTCCAGACCCAACCCAAGAGGGCACCACCAACGAGCCAAGATAGGTTCATGCGCCAGTTCTGGGCGATTCCCCACCATCTCTTCAACACATTCATGAGAGACGCTAATGGGGCTTCGTTTTCGCCTTGAGAGATGAAGATAGCAAGGACGGCAGGAATCCCAAAAAAGAGCATCGCCAAGATACCAGGACCCCACAAAGTGGCGTTCATCTCTGGCCAAGGAACCATCTGTCCTTCAGACAATCCCTCTTTGGCTGTACTCAGTGCAGGAATCATTGATAGGAGAGCTCCTCCAGCCCATAAGAGGATTAGAGAGCCAGTAACGGTTGCCAAGAACTCCGGTACACGCTTGACGGGGTTTCTTAGCCAGTCCCCAATCATTCCAAACCCTCCACCCCCTTCCCACAGGGATTTCAACGATTCAAGCGCAAGAATCATCGCTGCTGCAGCGGCAATCGCCGTCAACAACCCGAAGATCCATCCCGAAGAGAAACCTTGCCATGCTGATGCGGGGTTGAAACCACCTGACATCGTCTGAGAGAATGCAAATGTCGCAGCGACAAGAACGAAGCCTCGCCAATCTCCCAAGACGCGGCGAAACCCCTGCCAGGGCAAAACCATCACATCTGAGTCCAAAATCAGAACCCAAACAGTTCGAGCAGCATAGGCGAGTACAACCCACCCCACTGCATTGACCATAATCGTAATCAAACTAGAGAAATCCAAACTACTGTCCTCCTTCCTAACCGTATATTAGGGGTGAGGGCAACCCCAACGAGGGCAAACGCATTCTACATCACTTTGAGAAAACCCCTTAGACAGGAGGTACAATCAGAGGCAACTAGGGGGTGAGAAGCTTACTTACTGGAGCGATTTCATATAAGCGATAATCGCTTGTAGATCTTCTTCTGAAAGCGTCTTTTCAAAGCCTCCAGGCATCATCCCTGCAAAGTAACCTTGGGCTACTTTCGCCATCGGTTCCAAAATGGACTCTAGCATGTATTGTTCATCAGCCACAACGACAGTACCATCCGAAAGTATGCGTTCACTTCCATATAGCCCCTTCCAAGTAGGACCCACCACCCGAATCCCCGTAATGGAGTGGCACGCCAGACATCCCGCCTTTTCGGCGATAGCCTGACCCACTGCCTCCAAGTCCTGAGCTTCAAAGAGCTCTTCGCTCTCATACCCTTGAGCAGGTCCCAAAATGGCACCTTCTAGGGGGGGGAGGGGCTCCAAATGGTTCATCGCTTCGTAACGCCTTGATGCCAACCGCGCATGCTCGCCCCGCTCACCTTCAGTCGGTCGCAGTTCGTGCCTGTTGGGGTTGTGACAGGTAATACAGACATTCCGGTCGGCGGAGATGCGCGCCACCAAGGCACCTTCACCTTGAAAACTATGGGGGCCTGTCTTAGTAGGTACGGTGCCCCGCATCATCAGCCCCGCGAAAACTTCGCCCGGTCCGTGACACGCCTCACAAGTAACTCCTCCATCCCTATAAGTATCAGTTGCACTGTCATACCCTGTGGTATGGCACCCCTTACAGTTGGCTCTGTAGGCCTCTTCGGACAACCCCCTCGCCAAGAGAATCTCTGCTGGTGGCGTCAGATAGTCAGGCTCCTTTTCAACGACCCTAAAACTCTCAAACTTGCTCTCGCTCCATCGATCAATGTGGTCCCATGTTCTCTCCGAGTAGATATGTTCTGTGAGTCCTGTAGATCGTGCATGACAGGATAGGCAGACAGCGACACCGAACGTCCCCATCGGTTTCCCTGTGATACTGACATCTCTGTAGTCAGGTTGGCTTTCGGCTAGAGGATTTGAAAGGGGAGGAGAGACCTCTCTTAGCCTGTTCCAGAAAGAGATAATTGCAGCCGCATTTTCACTGTGGCTGTCCCACAAGGGTGCTTCCATTTCCGCCACACTCTTTTTCAAGCCATGGTGGGCACGGTGAATCTCCAAAGCCATTCTGTCTCCCCCATGACAAACCGTACACCCAAAGAAAGAGGTGGGGAATCGAGGATTTACATTTTCCAAGTGCCAACTTTCCAGCCCAGAATCGTCCACATGGCACGAGCCACACCTTTCGACCTCACCAGATGCAAGGAAGAGCTGTCGAATCCCCCGTGGGGGCTTCCCCTCTGCTTCGCCTCGGTAATAGGCAGCCAATTCGCTGTTCCCTGCACTTTCTTCGGCAAGGGCAAGAGCGAGATAAGCCTCGTCTTGATAAACCCTGTAAGGCGGATTCATCTCCTTATAGATGAGTCCTCCGACCAAGAGAACGAGAAAGAGGGATGAGATTGTGAACCAACTATCGACTTTCCGGTCCAACCCATCATTCAACGGCTTGTTCATATATTCAACCACGGTGTCACAAGGATGTACTTGATGCCAAAGATGAGACGCCAAAGAATCTTCCCTACCACCCCAAAAATCATACCCGTAAAGAGCATCGCTGTCCCGTAGCGCCACAATCCCAACCTACGGAAAAAGAGGGGATTGAGGAGTGCGGGAATCACCAAGAATGCTATGTGCCAACTTCCCAATATCACCAAGCCAATCGCCATGTGATAGGGATGGTCTGGAGCCAAAGTATTCCCATCCACATCCTTCAAAGGTGTCCATGCCAAAGGAATCGCAGGGGGAGGGGTCAATTCTTCCCATGCCCCTCCTCTCCACACGTAGCTCTTCCCAATCGCGGTTCCCGTTCCCTCTTCTCCAGGCTCAAGATGGAAGACAGCCCCACTGGAGAAGGTTGCCCCCTCTTCATTCTCCATCTCCGATCCAAGAGTCCCCTCCATCATTGCCAAACCACCCTCTAGGTCGGGGCAAGAACGGTAGATAAAGGGCTCTTGAGCCCCTCGCCAACAATCAGTTGGCATGTAGAGATCCCAGTTCGTCCCTCTAAAGTAAAGCCCAAAGACTATGAGTGCGAACCAAAGAAACATCCCAAACCCAAATACCCCTAGCGCAAAGGGTCGCTCTTTCGGAGCAAATCGTCCGATTCCCTTTAGGTTCGTATCCACAAAGGGAATGAGGATAAGCCCCACAATGATGAGTGTAGGCAAGACGACCCCAGCTAGCCAAGGATCAAAATAGACCAAGAGTTCTTGTAGCCCCACAAAGTACCACGGCGCTTTGGCGGGATTTGGTGTATGAGCATGGTTGGCGATTTCTTCAAGTGGGGCATCAAAAACCAAAGAGGCAATCGTCAACAAGACGGTCAATACCACAGCACCAGCAACGACCTGCTTGATGAGCGCTGGCCAGGTAAAGACAGACTCTTCGGGTGGAGGATTCTGGAGACGCTGCATCTTCCGACGAAGTGCATCTCTTTCCTTAGCTTCATGCTTTAGGAATCTACTTAGTGTCTTCTTATCCATCAGTTATGTTTGGGGGAACGAGAAGCCATCTTTCCGAACACGCCAGAAATGATAGCAGATCATGATTGTAAGTACGAGGGGAAGGAAGAAGACATGGAGGACATAAAACCTAATGAGCCCCGCAGGACCAATCTCGGTTCCTCCCACCAAACCAAAAGCAGCATCGTGCATATTATCCACGACAGCAAAGGGGCCCAAATGACCCAAGATGGGGGTATTGGCAGCCATCTGCTTTCCCACAGTAATAGCCCACAAGGAGAGTTGGTCCCAAGGAAGGAGATACCCCGTGAACGAGAGGAGAAGCGTAAGGACCAACATAATTACGCCCAAGACCCAATTCAACTGGCGGGGTGGTCTATATGAGCCCGTAAAAAAGACGCGCGCCATATGGAAAATCGTCGTAAAGACCATCGCATGGGCTGCCCAACGGTGCATATTTCTCAAGAACATCCCAAAAGGGTAAACTCCTTCCCTAAAGTCAACCATATCATAGTAAGCCAAGGGCACACTGGGTCGGTAGTAAAACATCAAGAGGACGCCTGTAATCGTCAAGACGATAAAGAACCATGTCGTTGTAAGACCCAGCCCCAAATGGTAGGAAATACGCAAGTCGTTTCGGTGGGATTTGGGAGGCCACAAGTGTAGAAAGAGACTGTCTTTCATGACCTTGGTCCGTTGCCCCGCTGAATCGATAGGACTCCTAACCGTATAGGTGCCGCGGTAAACTTCTGTGTCTACTAACCAATCGAGGAATACTCTCCAGCTTTCTCCTAGTTTGGAGAGTGAAAGGACGGAGAGGATCGCCGTAATAAGGCGGTTCCCGAGTTCAAAGGGGTTAGGGATCTTGGGGAAGCGTGGACTCATTTACAGCGTCAAGAAAAAAGCAGGATCTTTCGTTTCATCTATTTCCTGACCAGCTACAATCTTCACTTTGGGGGAAAGTGTATCCGACTTGTCCACTTCAAGACGCCCATCTGGAGCCAAACTGAGGTTTGCCCTCAAGAGAGGATAAGGAGCTGGTCCATAGAAGTTTCGGGCATACCGGTCATACTTGCTCCCGTGGCACGGGCACTCAAAAAGCCCCGCACCAAAGACCTCATGGACAAGCTCTGGATGCCAGTTAGGCTTACATCCTAAGTGGGTGCATTTGGCGATAAGTGCTGCGTATCCTTCTGGATAATGACCAATCCAAACACCCCGTCCTGTAAGGAAAGTAATCGAACCTTCAGGGTATACCGAAGGAGCACCCGCTTTGAACTTCTGAGGAGGCTCATAGGTCGCATTCGGAAAAAGGAATTTGAGAAATGAGAGGAGGCTTCCTCCTACATAAAGAGCGACTGAAGAATAACCGAGCACCAATAGCCCGATAAAGCCTCTACGATTCGTCTTCTCCATGCGTCTGTTGTTCTTGTGCCCCCTAGCAATACCGGGAGGGAATACAAAGAGCGATTCTAAGTGAAAATGGAGGATTCTTGACATGACCCCTAATAAGATAGCGATGTGAAAACGGCTCCCACCATTCCCCTCTTCAATGCCCTCTCTTCTCATTACGACCGCATGAACCGTTTCATCAGTTTGGGATGTGACCATAAGGTGCGTCAGGTCTTGATCTCTAAGTTAGGTTCCTTGGAGGGCGTGGACGCCTTAGATGTAGCGACCGGGACGGGTGACCTCGCTATCCTGTTGGCAAAGGAAGGTGCCCGAGTACGGGGTGAAGATCTTTCGGAACAGATGCTCGCGTTGGCGAGAGAAAAGAACGATCTGTCCCATCTAGATATTCACTTCCACTTGGGTGATGCCTCTAGACCTATTGGAGAGTGGGACGTAATTACGATTGGATGGGGGCTCAGGAATATTCCAGATGTAGGAGGGACAATCAAACGCCACAGTGAAGCGCTCAAACAAGGGGGGGTTTGGGGTTGTTTGGATTTAGCCCAACCAGAGAACATCGTTCTTCGTTTTCTCCTTCGTATCTGGCTCGCTCTTCTTCCTGTTCTTGCCCGTTTGAAAGGTGCCCCTCCCGATTCCTATCTTTACTTGGGAAAGAGTATCCAGAGTTTCCCGCGCCTCTCTGCCCTCTCCTCAGCGATGGAGCGAGCGGGGCTTGAAGTTCTCCATGCTCAACCCCTTTTCCTACCGGGGCTGATTCTTCTCGTTGGGAAAAAACGGTAGTATCTTCCTTTTTCCTCTAAACTCTCTCTTGAAGAGACCCAACGAGCTCTTCAATATGTGCCAAGAGTTCCTCGTAGTGAGGGGCAGGTCCTCCACGGAGTAGGTGGGGAACCTCACCGGAAATCGGGCTCCTGTCAATCCATCCTTTGTCATTCAGTGTCATCCACACCGAAGTGAGTTTTTTCGCCGTCCCCGTCTCCCACACCCGAGGACGAAACCCTGCTTGGATCGCTTCAGAGACCAAAGAGTAACTGTCGTCAGTTACCACCACGCCCCTCACCTGCCTAAAGAGCTTGTCTAGAGACTTCTCTTGGCTCCATACTCTTACACCCCTCCTAGCCATCTTTTCTAGGGAAGAAAGAGGTGTTCGTCTGGATGGAGCAACCACAAAACTCATCCCCTTCTCCCCGAGTCTGTTTGCAAGATCTAAGATCCCCTTCTCAAGGGGTTCCCAAGGCCAGCTAGCTCCATGACGACCTCCTCCCAACAGGAGGGCAACCTCGTCCTTTCGTGCCCCTTTACTGTAAGCAAAGGGTGAGGGAGCAACGAGCGAAACGATTTCATGAGGGGACCCTATGGAATCATGGGGCGGAAGAACCGCTCCTTTGAATCTCGAACGAGGAATACCCCACGGGACCATCACGCTCCATACGGGGCAAGGAACTCTACGCCCCCAAGCCAATGCGGGAACGGCTGAGGCTGTCCCCACAGAAAAGATAAGGTCACACCGTTCTGTTCTTTGCGGCAAGGCAACGGGGGAAGGTGAACCACCTAGAGCGACCCATAATCGCCCAGCCCTCTCGGCCCAAAGAGAAGACCAAGACGCCTCCACCACAAAACCCTCCCCAAACCAACGAAGAATGCCCAAAGCCTGAGACCGATGCCCCGCCTTGCCATCATGAACGACACCGATAATCAAGGGAGAGTTGCTAACTGGATGTCCAACCCCCACGTATGGCGGAGAGCATCCCACCCCAAAACGAGAGCCATTCCATGAATCTCCTTCATCAATAGGAGAGAGGCACTTGCCCAATTCCCTTCCCCCCAATCCCATTCTCCCCACCCCCCACACCCCCAGCCAAAGCCGGGCGTGAGAAAGATCTCTCCAATCGCTCCCTTATAAGCAATGACCTCTCGATTAGGTAGAGGCTGCCGGTTCTCCCCATCCAAAATCCCACCGCCTAGGCCAAAATCGCCCCAATCTCTCCGCACCCTCCCCA
>JACNFQ010000029.1 GCA_014384545.1 bacterium
AAGGGATTTGGGGCTGAAAAAGGGGAAAGGCTTCGCCTTGTCGGAAAGGCGGGTGTCGTTCGAGATGGTGGCTTTGAGTTGGCTCGGCTAGAAGCGTGGTCCGACCCTGTCTTTCGGACTGCAGCGGGCTTGGGAATCGCCCTCCTCTTGGCTTATGGGGGTGGGCGGGTCGCATCGGGCGACTTGACATTGGGGGGATTAGCAGCTTTCTTACAATATTTTGCCTACTTGGTTTGGCCTTTCCTCGCACTCGGGTTCATGGTCAACCTCTATCAACGCGGCACAGCGAGTCTCATGCGCATCCAGGAACTTATTGATGAAGAGCCCGAGCCCAGACCGACAGGGCTATTGCCCAAAGGGAGTTCCATCAAGATAGAAAACCTCTCCTTTGCCTACCGCGAAAACGACTGGGTATTGGAAGATATGAATCTTGAGATTCAATCGGGACAGCGGGTGGGTGTGGTAGGTCCCACAGGGTGTGGAAAGACGACCCTGTTTCGCCTGTTGTTGGGGCTGTATCCATCCCCTGATGGGACACTACTGGTAGGAGGGGTCCCCCGAGAGCGGGTCGAGATTATGGCTTGGCGGCGGATGACCGCATGGTGCCCTCAGGACGCCATCACCTTCTCGGATACCGTCAGAAACAACCTGACCTTAGGTGCCAAGATTCCCGAAGACCAACTGTGGGAAGCGCTAGAAGTTGCTGCGCTTGCAGGAGATGTCAGGTCGATGCCAAAAGGGATGGACAACAAAGTAGGAGAACGGGGCATTTCGTTGTCGGGGGGGCAACGGCAGAGGCTTGCCTTGGCGCGGGCGGTGGCACAGTCCCGAGATGTTCTCCTCTTGGATGATGCACTTACAGCAGTGGATGCCGAGACTGAAGACAAGATTCATCAAAATCTAGAAGGAGTGATGGAGGGGAGGACAGTCGTCGTGGCGACGCACAGGTTATCTTCTATTCGAGGATTTGATCAGATATTGATTCTCGATATGTCGGGGCGGCAAATCGCCTTCGGTCCTCCAGACGACCTCATGGAAAAGAACGCCTCCTTCAGGAGAATGTGGCGGCTTTCCACGGGAGAGTCGTTATGAGGGGTTCCATCGGTCCGGACACGGGCTCGGTCCCCCCCCAACCCCCCGGCGTCTTGTTGGCGTGGTTGTGGGGGAGGATGGGTCCCCACAAGAAGCTCCTCATCGCTCTCTTTCTCGCCATTGGTGGGATGGTCCTTGTGGAGGTCTTGCGCCCCTTGGTCATTCAGCGCCTTGTGGATGGACCACTTTCTCATCTCGGAGTTTCCCCCGACGAGATAGCAGAGACCAGCCAGAAAGCGATTCAGATGGGGTTGGTCTACTTGGGGCTTGTCTTGATTTCCTTCTGGTTTTCTTGGTGGAGTACAGGGTCGCTGGGACGACTGGCACACAAGGTGATGTTCGAAATGAGACGGGATCTCTTTGCCCATGTGGTTAATCTCAAGCCTGCTTTCTTCCAAAGAACGCCTGTGGGGGTATTGGTTCATCGCATTAGTAATGATGTGCGTGCGGCAAGTGATCTTTTTACTCAGGTCTTGAATACAGCAGTAAGAGACCTTCTTCTCATCTTAGGCGTTCTGATTGCGATGTTCCGCATGTCACCCATCCTTGCGATGTGGGTTCTTACTCCCTTGCCTTTGCTCCTTATGACGACACCTGCATTTGGTCGTTGGATTTTTCGGTTGTTTGATGTGATTCGAAACCGATCAACCCAGATGGTTATCTCTTTGAACGAGATTCTTAGGGGCTTGGGGTTGTTGCGAGCGTACGACCGAGAGGGCGAGGCAGAAGAGAAGTATTTGGCACTCAACGAAAAGACCTACCAGGCCCATATGGAGAGCATCCGTGCCTTTAGTCTCTTTGATCCAGCAATCTCACTTTGTCGCTATGTTTCTGTGGCGATGTTGTTATGGAAAGGCATTCCAAGTATCCATACCGAGGCACTCTCCCTGGGTGTATTCATCGCCTTGTTGGCGTATATTCGCACCCTGTATCAACCTCTGCAGGATTTGGCTCATAAGTTCCATTTGGTTCAGAGTGCGTTGGCTGGCGTGGGCAAGGTGCACTGGCTCATCTCTGTGAATGAACCTGATTATCAGGGTGGAACAGGGAAAAGTCCTTGGCCCATGGAGGGGGGTCTCTTGGTTAAAAACCTCTCTTTCTCGTATACAGAGGGAACAAGGGTTGTGGACGATCTCTCGTTCAATCTAGAAAAGGGGAAGAAACTCGCTCTTGTGGGCTCGACAGGTGCTGGAAAGTCAACCCTAGTCAAACTCCTGATGGCGTTCTACGAAGCTGACGAGGGAGAGATTTCGGTAGGAGGGGTAGATCAGAGGGAAGCGGGGACAGAGGGATGGAGAGGGGGGTTGGCGTATCTGTCTCAAGAGGTGACGCTTTTCAATCGCTCGGTTCTGGACAATGTCCGACTCCATGATGAGATTTCAGCAGATCGGGTTGAAGAGATCTTGGGACATTTAGGTGCGTTGGAGAGATTCCAGTCTTTGCCCCAGGCGTTGGATACGGTCTTGGCAGAGGGAGGGAAGGACTTGTCGCTGGGAGAACGGCAATTGGTTTCGATTGCGCGTGCGCTTGCATTTGATCCAGAAATACTCATAATGGATGAAGCAACGAGCAGTATTGATCCAGAACTGGAGAATCTTGTAACCGAGGCGATGGATACGTTATTGGAGGGGAGAACCGCCATCTTGATTGCCCATCGCCTTTCAACGGTCAGAAAAGCAGATGAAATAGTTGTGATGCATGAAGGACGAGTCGTGGAAAGGGGAACACATTCAATGCTCATGGAGAAGAAAGGAAGGTACTACAGTTTGGTTCGACTCCAGCTAGCCACATAGAGAGGGGCAGGAATCAAAGGGGATTTAGGAGGGGGCACCCTCAAACCCTTCACATCCCCATAGTTTCTGGTGCTTGAGAGGGCATTCATAGAGGATAATCCCCCCACCAGCCGGGGTGGCGGAATGGTAGACGCGCTAGGTTTAGGACCTAGTGTCCGAAAGGGCGTGAGGGTTCGAGCCCCTCCCCCGGCAAAAGGTCAGGAGATTCCCCCCATGGGCGGCAGGAGTTCCCCCCCCATTGGGGTCAGGAGATTCCCCTCCATCGCCTTCAGTGGATTCCTCCCCATGGGCGTCAGGAGATTCCCCTCCATCGCCCTTTGGAATCGTGGCGGGAATGGGCGTCGGAATCGAAGAGTCGAGTCGCCTCCTAATCTGTATTGTGCTCAAAAAGAGTGAGTTGGTGGAACGAAGGGCGAACATGGAGCCAAGAAGCATGGTATAATCACTTTCTAAGCGGATGTGTTGGTGTTGACAGGGGTGTTTTTGCCTACCACCGCGAAGGATTTGCCTATTTAGGCTTTTTGCGGGGTAGTCGCTTTCTACACTACCTGGTCTTGAACAGTCAAGACCCTTGATTATTCTCACTAAGGGGTTCGCCCCTTGGCACGATCTAGGGAGGACTGTGCAATATGGAAAGCGACATAAGTTATTCGCAGCGCGAGACAAGGGCTTTGGCCTGGTTCTTTATGCGGCGTATTCAGGTTGGATTAGAGAGGGTTCTTGAAGTTGCCCTTGAGGGAAGGGTAGCGTAATGGTCCAGTACAACCCACTCTGGAAAAGAGCGAGAGCGATGAGAGACCTAGATAGGTCACTGCGCGAGCAAGGGTTTGACATCAACCATTCTCTGTTAGAAAGAGAAGAAGAAGACTTCTTACTAAGCCTTGCCCAAATCGGCGACGAGGAGGCGTTGGATTCCCTAGTGCGCCACAATGTGCGCCTCGTATTGGGGTTGGTCAACCAGTTCCTTGTCCGTGCAAAGCGTGTATCTGGGGAGGACCTCTTCTCTTTGGGAATCGAAGGATTTCTCCATGCTGTTCAGAAGTTCGACCGTGGTTCTGGCAATCGGCTCTCAACCTACGCCACCTGGTGGATTCGACAACGCTTGGGGCGGGGATTGGAGACGACTGATTGGGGGGTCGTGCGCCCTCCCCCGAAAGCGATCAAGGTGTTGAGGAATCTCGCCCGTTATCTAGCTGGATGTGAAGAGAGGGGCGATACCCCTTCCATTTCACGGATGGCTGCTGATTTGGGAGAATCGGTCCCCTCTGTTGAGAAGACACTTACTCTTATGGGCGGGTATTCTTCCCTCAACGAGCGTCTTGAAGAAGGTGGCGAAAGCCTTGAAGAGAGGTGGGGAGAAGAACCACTAGATCTTCTTGACGAAATAGAGGGTAGTGCGCTCATTGAACGCCTTTACCTCGCCCTTGAAACACTACCAGAACTCCACAGAAAAATCATCTCCCTTCGAAGTGGTATTGGGGTGGAGAAGGTCTTATTTCAGCGCGAGATTGGGGAGATGTTTGGACTATCTCGTCAGCGTGTGGCATCGCTTGAGCAACAGAGTATGGAGATGTTGGGAGAGGTGATGGGGAAGAATCAACATGATCCCTCTCCCCAATTCGCCCATTAGGGGGCAGACCACAAGAGGCTAGGAGAGGGTGGAAGATGCCCCATTGCCCCCTCATTTCAACGACATAGTTTGGTCAAGAAAAGTGCGAGGTAAGGGAATAGTGAATAGTGAGTTGGCGCTCTAACCCCCCTAAACGAGCGCCTGACGCCCTTTTCCCCTGAAAACCGAAGGAGGAGTGATAGGATAAGAAAAGAGATGAGTGGCACCCCAAAAAAAGGAGAAAAGGGAAAAGGAGATAAGATATTCGCTGTACGGAGGGTTTCGCTCCGAAAAACGAAGGCAGGAAAGAACTATTTAGACCTTCTATTGGCCAACAGTGAGGGCGAGATTGTGGGTAGGAAGTGGGATGTGAAAAGTAGGGATTCTTTGCCAGAGGTTGGGACAGTCATCGTAACGGAGGGCAAAGAGGATACTTATAACGATACTCCTCAGTGGATTATGACAAAATGGAAGGTTGCTGATAACAAAGAGAGAGAAGAGGCAGAGCTTGTTCCCTCTGTTGGCGGGGACCATGAAGCTAGATGGGAGAGACTGATTGAGGCAGCTAAGGGGATAAAGGCGGAGGGGCTAAGGGGGTTAACAGTTGCACTCTTTGAACAGAACAAAGAGAGTATTATGGGGGCGACAGCGGCAAAGATGATGCACAGCGCTGGTCGGGGGGGGTTGATGGAGCATGTGGACAGTTTACTGACGATGGCTAAGGGGCTGGGACCACAACTTGAGGGTGTAGATAGTGATTTGTTGGTGGCGGGCATCCTGTTGCATGACATCGGGAAAATTAGGGAAATGATGTGCGAGCCCGCTTTGGATTACACAACAGAGGGTCGGATGTTGGGGCATATTGTGATTGGATCTATGATGATTGATGAGGCGGCAAAGAAGAGAGGAATGCCCCAAGAAGAGGTCTTACCCCTTCTTCACTTGGTCGTTTCCCATCACGGTACGAAAGAGTTCGGTTCGCCCGTGGCACCGATGACCCCCGAAGCGGTTGCTTTGCACCACTTAGACAGCATAGATGCGAAACTAAACGCCATGAGTGGAAGTAAAGAGAAGGGCTTGTTTTGGCACAACAACTTGCGCCAATTTGTCTTTCTATCTCAGGAGGTCAGCAACAGTCAGGGAGAGAGCCCTGTGGATTCTGGATCAGAGAGCAACAGGACAGCCTCAAAGGAAGAGGAAGCCCCCTCAACACCCCGAACACCGACCCACCAAGGAGAGAAAGAGCCTAAGGATACCCCCTTGCCTAAGGAGGAATCGGGTGGCCTGTTTTAGGGATAACAGACTGGACATAAGGAAGAATGAATGAACGACTCTAATCTTTTTGAATCTGCCGAACGCATCCAACCCGTGGATGTAATCGACACGATGCAAGTTGCCTATCTAGACTATGCGATGTCGGTCATTGCGGGTCGGGCATTGCCTGACTGTCGAGATGGACTAAAACCGGTCCAAAGACGGATTCTTTTTGAGATGGGAAATATGAGTCTCTCACCAGGACGCCCTTACCGAAAATCTGCTCGGGTTGTGGGGGCTGTGATGGGGCAATGGCATCCTCATGGCGACTCCGCGATTTATGACGCCTTAGCCCGCATGGCCCAGCCTTTTAGTCTACGGTATCCGTTGATTGATGGACATGGGAACTTTGGCTCGATTGATGGAGACCCCCCAGCAGCGATGCGGTACACCGAGTGTCGCCTAACACCCATCGCAATGGAGATGTTATCGGAAGTCAACGAAGATACCGTTGACTACTTGCCTAACTTTGATGGATCTGACGAAGAACCAGTCCTCCTACCAAGTCGCTTACCCATCTTGCTTATGAATGGTGCTATGGGTGTTGCTGTGGGTGTAAGTACCGCTATTCCCCCTCACAACCTTGGAGAAATCCTAGATGGAGCTCTTCTCTTACTTGATGCCCCTGATGCCCCTAGTGAAGAAATAGCCAAGAAAGTAAAGGGTCCTGATTTCCCTACAGGGGGAGTCATCGTGGGGCGACAGGGGATCAATGATTTTATAGAGACGGGTGCAGGCTCGATTCTTGTCCGAGCGAAAGCCGAAGTGAAACGAGCCGAGGGTAGGCGAAATGCTCGCATCATCATCACTGAGATTCCTTTCCTAAAGAACAAGTCCACCATTATTAAACAGATTCATGACGCCGTCAAGAGGGATGTGATTCGTGGCATAAGGGCGATTCGGGACGAGTCGGGGCGGAAGGGCATTCGAATGGTTTTTGAGGTTTCGGCAAGGCGCGACCCACGCCTCATTCTCCACCTCCTCTTCAAACATACAGATCTCCAGTCCCGGTTCCCCGCTCGTATGGTCACACTGTTAGACGGGGTGCCCTTACTTCTACCCGTGAAAGAGGCGTTGTTGGCGTATGTGGAGCACCGCCGGACGGTCGTACGGCGACGGACAGCGTTTGCTCTTTTCAAGGCAGAAGAAAGAGCTCATCTGGTGGAAGGTCTCTTGTTGGCGCTGGATCAAATTGATGCGATTATTGCGACCATCAAGGCGAGCAAGGACAGGGATGATGCTCGTAAGAATCTCCAGAAGGAGTTCTCCCTCTCGGAACGACAAGCCGATGCGATTGTCCGCATGCAGTTGGGGACACTGACGGGCTTAGAACGAGAAAAACTCCAAGAAGAGATGAACCAACTCCAGAAGGATATCAAGTGGTACAAGAAAGTCTTAGAGGAAGAAGAGACCTTGCGAGGTGTACTTCGTGAAGAGATGGAGGGGTGGCGAAAGAAGTATGGAGATGCCCGACGCACAAAGATATTGGCGCGTGAGGCGAGCGAATCTCCTACGATTCAGCCAGAGATGCAAGTCGTTATATTCACAGAAAAGAACTACATCAAGCGTATTCCAATGACCGATTTCAAATCCTACCGACGGGGTGGGCAAGGTGTAAGGGGTATTACCCTCCAAGCAAAGGATTCTGTCAAGCAGATTGAAATCTGTTGGAACACGGATGAACTCTTTCTCCTTACCGATCAAGGGAAGATCTACTCTGTTCCTGTCTATGATGTGATTGAAGGGGGCAGAGGAGCAAAAGGCATTCCCGTTCAAAACTACCTCAAGGAGCTCAAGAAAGAGAGGGTGGTCTGTATTCGGGGTCGGAAAAAAGAGAAAGAGAGTCTGTTGTTGATTACAGAAAAGGGACGAGTAAAAAGGCTGTCATCAGGAGACCTTACAAAGATTATGCGTCCTGGAAAGAAAGTGATGCGCGTCGAGAAAAAAGACCGCATCGTCAACGCCCTTTGGGTCAATGGAAATGATCGTGTCCTTGTCGTTACAGAACAGGGCAAAGGTGCCCAATTCCCCGCTTCTGAGATTCGGGTAATGGGTAGAACCGCTGGTGGTGTTCGTGCGATGCGCCTTGAGAAAAGAGATAAGATTTCGGATGTGGGAATCGTGGGGCTAGAAGCGATCGTTTCTGGCGAGGTGATCGAGATTGAAAACCTAGATGATGGCAGTAAGAAGATTCTCATTTCTCCACAGGGGCTTTCGCCCGTCAAGGGCAAGGTAATAGAAACAACAAGCACCAGAGAATCATTTACGGTGACACTAGATATTGGGAGTGGGCGCATCCGAAAACTCCCCTTCCCGCCTAGGAGCAAACTCCTCGTCAAGGAAGGGGATAAGGTCAAAGAGAAAGAAGAGATTGTCTCTCTTCCTAAGATATCTACCGAACCCGTTTCCCACTTTGTTCCTCCCCAAATGCAGGTGGGATTGCGGAAAGGGAAGAAACCCCTAAAGGTCATCAAACATGAAAGCCTTACCCAAGGCGATCGGGTCTTGTTGGTTACCAGCCAAGGGATGGGGAAGTTGATGGATAGCCATTTGGTTCGGATGACACACCGCGGCTCTAAAGGGGTAAGGGTTTATGCATTGAAGACGCCCAAGGGAAGCAAGCGAAAGGGCGTAGGGCATTTGGCACGGTGCCGAGCGATTGGGAACGAAAAGGAAGTGGGGATTGCAACGACCGATGGCAAACTTTACAAGACACGTCTCCGTGAAATCTCCGAACAAAAGAGAAGTGCCCGGGGCGTTATCGTTATTTCGCTCAAGCCAGGTGATTTTGTCGCCGATCTTCGCGTCGTTTGAGGGGGGCAATCCCAGGCGCGGTCTCTTTCCCTGCCGGCGACGATTGCACCTTGGGTCGGTATCTAGACGGCGGGGCTAAAGACAAACCCCTCTTATTGGGATTGCCCTTTGCCCACCCAGCAACAGGAAAAGAGAGAGCACCTGATGCCTTTCGCCTTGGCATGATAACGACCCCTCTAGAATCCCCACCCAAGGGAATGTTAGCCGGAGATGGGGGGGATCTTCCTCTCCATGGAGTTTCTCTAAGAGAGATGAAAACTCTCGTTAGAGAGGGAATCAGTGAAGAAACAAAGAGAGCGAACGAACTCATCTTGTTGGGGGGAGACAAGACCGTTCTTCATCATGCCCAGAAAGAACTAGAAGAGGTTTGGGGCAAGGGGGGAATGGTGGGCGTAAGCCACAAAGGGTACTTCGTTCATCACGGGGAAGTTCTTCGGTCTGTGGGAGAGAACCGCGAGCGTCCATTTGGAGAGATCGCCCTGGAGTTGGCTTCTGCACTCAATCGTGGTGATTGGGGATCGCTCCATTTTGATCTGTCGGAGGAGACCCATGGGGGTAGTGGGTATTCTGATGCCGAACTCTTTGAGATCGCTACCTTAGCGGGCAGACTGAAGAGGGTGAGAGTGCTTGCCCTGATGGGCGTTCCCCCTTTGGGAGAGGGTGCAAAGGAGAGAATAGAGAGTGCGACAGGGATTCTTGGGGCTTTTCTTAGGGCGAGGAATTAGGCTCTAGGACGAAATCGGAAACTATCCCCTTATTGGTTTGGTAAACTTACACGTATCAAAACAAAAGGAGGTGTCATAATGACCCAAAACGAAGGCGGAACGACCGCCACCACCAATGCGAAGAATATCGCACTTACGATTCTCTTGCTCGTCTTAACTGTCGGGCTGTGGAAAATCTTGGATGCTACGGCGTCCTATATCATCGATGCTCGTGCAACATCAGCAAGTGTCAATCAAGTGATTTACGAATACCGCAATGCGGTAGGTGATGTCGGTGGCAAGATGGCAGAATTGATTGATGCTCAGATTCAAGTTGCGTCTGCTGTGGAAGAGAGTGTTCGATCGTCGAGCGCACTTATTGACGAGTCTAAGGGACGTATTGCTTGGGCTGCCCAGATGATGGAGAACTTGTTTCCCGCTCAAGCACAAGAGAGTATTGGTGGGGTTCTTGAACAGGCGGTAGGAACTCTCTCAAACGCTCTGGATTACCTTATGGAGCACCCTGATGATGTCAGAGGAGCAATCCAAGCTCTTATCCAAGGCATTATGGATGCGAAGCCTTTCCAAACGATGGGAGAGGGACTAGGACCTATCATGGATACTATGGTGGAGGTTGTTGAGGAGACTGTAAACCCCTGCGGGGGATAACGTCCCATTCGGCTCCTAATCCCAGGAGGGGGGCACGCCCCCCTCCCACATACCCCTATTATCTAGAGCTGGGGGGTTCTTTTGCGTGGGAGGAAGTCTTGAGTCTTAGGATGGTCTCGTGGAGTCCAAATCCAAAAAGCAGATACGCCTTCCAAGAGAGACTTGGGAGGGGGATGCCACCTGGATTGAACTCCCGACTCTCTCCCAGAAATGGAAGCTCTCTTTTGCTCCTTGGTGGTGCTTGGTGCAGAGGCAAAAGGAGAGTTTTCGGCTCCGTCCTATAAGTGGTGGTATCCTTGAAGGGAGGGTGCACTTTAGGGATGGGGAGAGAGCTCTTGTCGTCCCCATCTCTTCTAGGATTCAAGGGACCCATTGGGGTTGGGGGCGAGGCTTGGTGGCAAGTGGAGCAACTCTCGGGGTAGTTGAGGGGGGTATTTCGCTCCTTCCTATCACATGGGATGGTCCCTTGGGGGTGGTCGCTTTCCTCTTACTTCTTTCTGGTCTTGTATCCGTATTCGTTGGGTATGCGGTGGGGTTGCGGGGGCATTGGATTCGGGGTTGTTGGGGATTTCTGGCTGGTATTCTCTGCTCTTGGGGGCTTCTCCAAGTGGGATCAAGTCTCGTTCCAAACAGCAAGTGGGCTTGGCTTGTCGTTGCAGGACTCGCATTTGCCCTACCCGCAACGGGGTGGATGAAGGGTGTAGGAGGTGTTTTTTCTTGGAGAGCGCTCCAGGAGGGATTCGTTGCGGGGGTCTTAGGTTTGGGATTGCGGATGGGGCTTGTGGCTTCGGGTGCGATAGAGTCGTGGGGGATTCTCTCATTTCCCCTTGCTGTGTGGGTTCTCTTGTTGGCGGTTCGATACCCCCCCCTTGTGCAAGCCCCACTTGAGAGAAAGTAGAATAAACTTTCATCCCGAGAGATCGCTCATGAAATCCTTACCTATTCTTATCAAAGTGACGATTGCACTAACGATTCTCTTGATTGGTTGGGGGGGGCTCACAACGAATACTTTTTCAGGCATGGGGTGCGGAGATGATTGGCCCCTCTGTCATGGAGGGCTGTTTCCTGATTGGACAGAGCGTGATCAAGTGGTGGAATGGACCCATCGTGCGTTGGCACTTTTGGTTGGCGGCTTTCTCTCTGTTATTGTTGCACTATCGGCCCGCATAAAGGGGCTAAGACGTCCTGTTTTAGCTTCTCTTGTCCTCCTTCTGTTACAGGCTGGGCTGGGCATGGCGACGGTAAGACTAGAAACAGCTTCGATCGTTATCAATGCGATTCATCTGGGAATCGCGATACTTTTCCTCTGTTCGTTGGTGATTCTCCATGAATATGTCACATCCAAGAATGGTAAGAGTGGTGGGGAGACCATCGTCAAGTTGACACGATGGGTAGCGATCATTTTTTTCGTTCAGATAATCTTGGGGGCTCTCGCTCTTCATGCGAAATTCCCCCACGAAGGGTGGGTGGGTGCTGCCACACCTTTGCGCCATACGCATGCCACCCTAGGCGTCGTTGTCCTTGTCATGGCGATGATTCTCTCTGCCCGTGCACGACGCACAGGCACCAGGGGGTTGGTTGCTCCGGCATATCTACTCTCTTCGTTGTCTGGGATACAGATGTTTTTGGGGTTCGGTCTATTGGGCATGGTTCCCCTTTCCTATCTTCATGCTCTCGTTGCCCACATCATGGCAGCCGCTAGCCTTATCGCTCTCGTTGTCTTGTTGATGCAGCGGATACCGAAAGGGTGCCCTCTTGCCAAAGTCTGCATTGGGCGTTGCCCTACAGATAAAAACGGTGCGTGAATTTCGGTTTCTAGACCGAATTGAGACTTTAGGAATGGAAACGGGAACTGTTCCCATTATAGAATCTACTTTGGGTCCATCTTCTTCCTCGTTCCGTATCACGCCGAAACGGCGAACGATTCTCATAGCCCTTCAGGACTTGGCTTGTCATCCACCTGCAGATGCGATCTATCTAAAGGCGAAAGAAAGCGACCGTTCAATCTCCCTTTCAACCGTCTACAGAGCTTTGGATTGGTTGACAGATAAGGGACTCATTCAAAGAGTGGAGCCAGGGGGGGGTGCAGCAAGGTATTGTGGTAATCCCACCCCGCATGATCATCTTTACTGTATCGCTTGTGGCGAGGTCATCAACGCCCCCACCGAAGTCTTTGATACCAGTATGTCCAAACTGGAGAGAGTATCGGGTTGGCGGTTCCGGTCCCGGAAAGTGGTGCTGGAAGGAAAATGTCCTTCGTGCATCGAGGCTGAAAGGTGATGAAGAAGGAAGCCAAGTGGTCGGACTGGCTGGAACTGACCAAGCCCCGCATTACCCTGCTCGTTCTTGCAACGACTGGTCCGGCATACCTATTGGCTTCATCACTCAGCGAAAGGAGTACTCCTTTGATTGGGTGGACACTCCTTGGGACAGCACTCGCCTCTGGCTCTAGCAGTGTCTTGAACAACTTGGCAGACAGAAAGAGAGATGCTCTCATGGACCGCACGAAAGACCGCCCCTTGGCTTCGGGGAGAATCTCACCCGGTGCAGCTTGGGTGTGGGGTCTGTTCTTGGGGTTCTTGGGGATGGGCATCTTGGGGATGATGACAACGCCTCTAGCCGCTCTCTTAGCTGGGGGGGCGATCCTTTACTATTGGGGGCTCTATACGATGTGGCTCAAACGAACCACGCCCCACTGTACGGTATTGGGGGGTGTGGCAGGAGCGATTGGTCCCCTCATTGGGTGGGCTGCAGCTACTGGAGAAATTGGGACACCAGCATGGGCACTTTTCCTCTTATTGGTGATTTGGCAGCCGGGGCACTTTTGGGTCTTTTCGCTCTTGGCTAAAGAGGACTATAAGAAGGCGGGGTTTCCGATGCTTCCTGTGGTCTCTGGCGAGAAAACCACAAAAAGAGCGATCGTTATCTACGGCGTCCTTTTCTTCTTGGGTGGGGTGACATATCCTCTTGTGTCGGGGGCAAATACAGGTTCTATTTATGGGTTGGCGGCATGGATTGCTGGGGGATATTATCTCTGGAAAACGGTTCGATTTGCCCAGCAAAGTGTAACAAAAGAGAGAGCATTACGCCTTTTTGGCACCTCAGTAACGACCCTCTTTCTTCTCTTTGGTGCACTCACCTTTGAGGGGATTACATAGATTGACATTGAATGGAGGATTGATTATGAAAAGGTATTTACCCTTGCTGGGGGCTTTCATTCTGGGGGCAACTTCATTGGGCGCAGATGCACCTATGGATTGGACCAAAGCTGAGGGTCCCGTCGCTGCTTCGGAATGGGGCGTCTTTCTAACGACTCTCTGGGTCGATGTGGGCATTCTGATTATCGTTGGTGGTCTTTTGACTTACGCCATCTTCAAGTTCCGTGCTAAGGAGGGCGATGATACGCCCCCTAAACAGGTTCATGGGAACATTAAGCTTGAAGTGGGCATCATGGTGGTTTCTGCACTCCTTCTTGTGGTGATTGAGATTCCCAATGTAAAGGCGATTTGGTATACCGCGTCTCCACCTGAAGGAAGGGAAGTGATGGATATCAACATCATTGGTCACCAATGGTGGTGGGAAGTGGAATACCCATCCCTTGGAATAAAGACCGCCAACGAAATCATGATTCCTGTAGGAAAGGTCGTTAATTTCCATTTGGCTAGTGCTGATGTCATCCATAGTTTTTGGGTCCCTAGGTTAGGTGGAAAACTTGACCTCATTCCCGGAAAGGTGAATCAACTGTGGTTGGAGGCAGATAAACCAGGAGAGTATTACGGACAATGTGCCGAACTCTGTGGCGTATCCCATGCCAATATGCGGCTAAGGGTCTTTGCCCAAACTGATGAAGATTTTGAGATATGGGTTTCAAGCCAACTTGAAGGGGCGGCTCTTCCTGAAAGTGATTCTGCCGAAGAAGGTGAAGCTCTCTTTTTGTCGAAAGGATGTATTGCCTGTCACACAGCAAGGGATATTCCGGGTGCCTTGGGGATTATCGGTCCAGACCTTACCCATGTAGGGAGCCGAGGGATGATCGCCTCTGGTGTATTGCCCAATACTGATGAAGCGATGGCATCTTGGATTCAAGATCCTGAAGCGATTAAGCCGGGGAATATTATGAGTAGAGATGGTCCGATGTACAACGGCACACTAGAAGAACTTACACCGTCCGAGGTAGAAGCCCTTGTCGCTTTCCTCCGCGGGTTGAAATAAGGAGAGAAAATGATGAATCATGCTGAAACAGAAGCGCCTCTTCCGGGCTTTCTTTCATTCCTAAGGAAGAGACCCACGGGAACGACAGGTTGGAAATCGTGGCTGACTACGGTAGACCACAAACGGATTGGTATCCTTTACTTTTGGACCTCCCTCTTCTTTCTCTTGATAGCTGGCGGCGAGGCGCTCCTAATGCGCGCCCAATTGGCGGGTCCGGACAAGACCGTTCTGGGTGGAGACCTTTTCAACCAGATGGTGACGATGCACGCCACTACGATCGTATTCTTGGCTGTGATGCCCTTGTCAGCTGCTTTCATGAATTACTTTGTACCCCTGATGATTGGGGCACGTGATGTCGCCTTCCCTCGCCTAAATGCGTTTTCATATTGGCTCTATGTGGTCGCCGCGATCGTCCTAAACGCTTCTTGGTTTTTGGGTGGAGCACCCAACTTTGGTTGGTTTGGCTATGCCAACCTAACCTCTACGGCGTATAGTCCCACCCACGGAGCTGAGTTCTGGATTCTGGGGTTGGCTGTGATTTCTATTTCGAGTACGGTCGCTGCTCTCAACTTTATCGTCACGATTCTCAACATGAGGGCACCCGGGATGAAACTCCTCAAGATGCCTGTATTCGTTTGGATGTCTCTTATCACTTCAGTCATCCTCATTCTTGCCCTACCTCCTGTCACGATTGGGCTCATCTACCTCTTGTCCGACCGTATGGTGGGAACAGGGTTTTACGACCCCTCTATGGGGGGGAATGTCTTGCTTTGGCATCATCTCTTTTGGGTCTTTGGACACCCAGAGGTTTATATCATCGTTCTTCCGCC
>JACNFQ010000052.1 GCA_014384545.1 bacterium
GCTCCAACCTCGATGCCCTAGCGGGCATCAATCTGGGCAAATCTCCTACATTTGGAGGAAGAAAGATGCGGTTGGAAGCCCATCTTCTAGACTGGGAAGGCGACCTGCTCAACGACCCCGTTGAGGTTCGGTTTGATACCTACTTGCGAGAAGAGGTAGAATACCCGACAATTGAGGAGCTGCGGCGTCAGCTGGAGAGAGATCTTCAAGCGGTTCGCGGTAATGGAGGATAATGAATGACGATACACCCTGAGGTTAAGTCTCAGATCATAAAGGACTTTGCCCTAACCCCCGAGGATACAGGTAGCCCAGAAGTGCAGGTTGCTCTACTTACATACCGTATCAAGCAACTGACTGAACATCTGGAGAAAAACCGCAAAGACAACCACTCTCGAAGAGGGTTCCTTGCCCTGATTCAGCGCCGTCGAGATCTCTTGGCTTATCTTAGAGAAAACGAGAACGAACGGTACCAATCCCTAATCAAGCGTCTCTCGCTAAGGAGATAATCATGACAAATCAACTCTCCGTTGAACTGCGCCAACAGTGCGGCACTTCGGCTGCAAAGGGAATACGAAGGGAGGGCAAGGTGCCCGGTGTTGTTTATGGGGCAAACCGCGAACCCCTCTCAGTTTCGGTCAACCGTCAAGAGGCGTTGAACGCCCTAGACGAAGTGTACAAAGGGACCCAATTGTTGCTCGTGGACATATCAGGAAAAGAGACGGTTTCTGCTATTATTCGGGAAGTCCAAACACATTACATGGATGGAACTTTACAGAATCTAGACATCTGGGTTGTTAACCCCAAGAAAGAGATTACAGTCAAGGTCTACTTGATTCCCACAGGTGATTGGGATCTCCAGCGGGCCAAGGGGTTTCATATGGAAATCAAATCGATCAAGGTAACAGGGCTTCCAGAAAACCTTCCGGGAACAGTTCCCTTTTCTACAACGAACTTAGCCGAGGGGGAGAAACTTCGTATCAAAGATATAGCTCTTCCAGAAGGAATCTCTATCGCAGAACACGGAAACACCGTCGTCTGTCGACAGTAGACCGGCTGGTCGCTACGCTGGGAAACCCTGGCGACAATTACGCAAGTAGCCGGCACAATATCGCTTGGCGTCTTGCTGATTTCCTTAGAGAGCGGGAAGGTTGGTCCCCTTGGAAATCTGTTAGAAGTGGTTTCTTGGGACTCCGAAGAGCAAAAGGTCTTTGGTCGTTTGGGGTATGGAAAGGACTAAACATCGCACTCCTAAAACCGACCACTTTCATGAACAAATCGGGGGGACCCATCTATCAAATCCTCAAGAACGAATCTCTGCCACTTGAGGCTCTACTTGTGGTAGCTGATGATATCCATCTTGAGCCTGGCAAGGCCCGCATTCGCGCCCAAGGGAGCCATGGGGGGCACAACGGACTCTCCCATATTTCTGATACCCTAAGAACGACGAACTACCCTCGGTTTAGGTTGGGTGTGGGTAGTGACAAGGGTAATAATCTAGTTGACCATGTTCTTTCACCTTTGGACGCCCCTGACGAAGCCAGAATCCAATCTCGTTTTGACCACTTTGGAGATGCTCTCCTTTGTTGGGCAAAGGAGGGTTTTCCATCATGCCAAGACCTTCTTGCTAGGTAAACTCCTTTTCTCTTTTTCGGATATAGAATAAAGTATGCCTGAACAGGACTCGGGTGCCCCCCTTCTTTCTATAGATTCCGCGCCCTATGCCCTCTCCCAGTTAGAAGCATTTGCTCGAAAATGCCGAGTTGATATTCTCAGGATGACCACACGGGCACAATCGGGACATCCAGGTGGCTCCCTATCAGCGATTGATCTTCTTGTCGCTCTTTATGGAACCCAACTTAGGGTTAGCCCAGCTGCTCCAAATAACCCCCACAGAGACCGTTTTATCCTGAGTAAAGGGCACGCCAGCCCTAGTGTCTATGCCGTATTGGCACAAGCGGGGTTTCTGAGTGAGGATGATTTGGATCGGTTTCGTACGCTTGGTGGCGTCTGCCAAGGGCATGTCGATGTTCGATGTCCCGGAGTTGATTTTTCGGGTGGGTCGTTGGGTATGGGACTTTCCTTTGGGGTAGGGTGTGCTTTGGCAGCTCGCTTAGATGGAAATGACCGAACAGTTACCGTCATGATGGGAGATGGAGAACTCCAAGAAGGACAGTTGTGGGAAGCTGCGATGTCGGCGTCGCACCACAAACTGGGAAACCTCAAGGGAATCGTTGATTTGAATGGTATCCAAAATGACGACTTCTGCTACCAACAGATGGACATGGGTGATATCGCTTCCAAGTGGTCTGCCTTTGGTTGGGCAACTCGGAGCCTTGACGGACATAATATGGAAGAGATTGTGGAGGGTTTAGCGTGGCAACACGAACAACAGAACGGACCCTCTGTCCTCTTAGCAAATACGATAAAAGGTAAAGGAGTTTCGTTCATGGAGAACAACCCCAAGTACCATGGCTGTGCTGCAACCCCTGAAGAACTCGTCGTTGCCTTGGAGGCACTCGGATGAGCTTTGGTGCTTCCCGAGATGGCTATGGAGAGGCTCTACTAGAACTTTCCTCTAACGAAAAAGTCGTCGTTCTAGAGGCCGACTTGGGCAAGAGCACCAAGAGTTGCTGGTTTCGTGCAAAATACCCCGAACGCACTTTCTCTTTTGGGATCGCCGAACAGAACATGGTTCTGGCGGCGGCTGGGTTGGCATCTTCGGGCTACATCCCGTTTGCTAGCACTTTTTCTATCTTCTGTGAACGCGCCTTTGAACAGATGCGTAACGGGGTTGCTCGGCCTGGTTATGCCGTCCATCTATGTGGCAGTCACGGTGGCATACACACCGGCGAAGATGGTTCGTCTGCTCAGGCGATTGAAGACCTCTCGGTCTTTAGGAGTATTCCAAAGCTCACCGTTCTCCATCCCTGCGATGATATCTCTGCCCGTATCCTGACCTGTCAATTGGCTGAATCTAGGCATCCTTCTTACACGCGAACTGCAAGGAATAAAGTGCCTCGGCTATATGAGGGGAAAGAGAGCGTATTGCGGATTGGGAAAGGTGTTACTCTTCGCCAGGGGCGTGATGTAGCAATCTTAGCGGTGGGGGTGATGGTTCATAGGGCCTTGGATGCTGCACAACAGTTGTCCAAAGAGGGGATTGAGGCAACCGTAGCCGATTTCCATACCCTAAAGCCACTGGATGAAGATCTTGTGGGGGAACTTGCGCATCGGTGTGGAGCTTTCGTTACAGCTGAAGACCACTCACTCATTGGGGGACTTGGTGGTGCAGTCGCCGAATCTCTCTCTCAAATCCATCCTGTCCCCCTAGAACGCGTGGGTGTCAAGGACCGGTTTGGTGAATCAGGCAAACCCGAACCCCTTATGGATATGATGGGGCTAACCGCAGAGGATATCGTAGCAGCAGCAAAGAGAGCAATTACCCGAAAGGAGACCAACTGACCATGGAGATTTATCTAGATACAGCAATCGTTGATGAAATCAAGGAAATCCAAGAGTGGGGTCTCGTTCGAGGCGTAACGACCAACCCCAGTTTGATTGCCCAAACGGGGCGAGACTATAAGGACGCTGTGATGGAGGTTCTTTCCTTAGTAGATGGTCCTGTTTCGGTAGAAACTCTCTCGGATAACGCTGCCGAAATCGTCTCCCAGGGGGAAGAGTATGCGACATGGGGAGATCTTGTCGTTGTCAAGGTGGCGACCACTGTTGAAGGACTAAAGGCGATTTCTCAGTTGCGGGCGTTGGGTATTCCCACCAATGCGACTCTCATCTTTTCGCTCAATCAAAGTATCCTAGCTGCAGAAGCGGGTGCTAACTACATCTCCCCCTTTGTGGGTAGATTGGATGATATTGGCGGGGACGGGATTGGGCTCGTTGCTGAATCGGTTGACTATGTGGAAGAAAACGACCTTGATTGCGATGTGATTTCTGCCAGTTTACGCCACCCTCAACATCTTGAAGATTCCGCCAAAGTCGGAGCTCATATTGCGACTTGTCCCCCCTCCTTACTTAAGAAGGCACTCAAGCACCCCCTTAGTGATATCGGTCTGGCAGCGTTCTTTTCGGATTGGAGAAAGGCAAGTAGAAATGTAAGGGGGTTGGAAGAATGAAATATATCTTCGTTACCGGTGGGAACATCTCTGCTTTGGGAAAAGGCATCGCTGCAGCAAGTGTAGGGACTTTGCTCAAGGCACGCGGGTGGAATGTGGCAGCTGTAAAAGTAGATCCCTATCTAAATGTAGACGCTGGCACGATGAGCCCCTACCAGCATGGAGAGGTATTTGTAACGAAAGATGGTGCCGAGACCGATTTGGATTTGGGTCATTACGAGCGTTTCTTAGATACCGACCTCTTCCAAGTCAATAATGTGACCGCAGGCAGAGTTTATCGGAATGTCCTTGACAAGGAGCGCAAAGGGGAGTATCTGGGTGCTACAGTCCAGGTTGTCCCCCACGTCATCAACGAAATCAAATCTCTCATCAAGACTGCAGGTGAAGGGAAAGAAATCCTGTTGGTAGAACTAGGAGGCACAGTAGGTGATATTGAAAGTGCCGCCTTTGTAGAGTCGATTAGACAGTTTAGGAAAGATGTAGGGCAAGAGAATGTCTGTTATATCCATTTGACTTTGCTTCCTTACATTCCCAGTGCGGGAGAAGTCAAGACAAAACTTACACAGCACTCGGTTAGGGAGCTTCGTGGCTTAGGGATTCAGCCCGATATCATCATCGCAAGAACGACTCAACCGATTGATCAATCTGTTCGAGACAAGATCGCTTTGTTTTGTGATATCTCAACCGATGCGGTGATTCAAGGGCTTGATACGAACTGTATCTACCGAATTCCCCTCAAGATGGAATCGGAAGGACTAGCCAGACAGGTAGAAGCTGCTTTGGGATTAGAGCCCCGCAAACCTTCCTTGGGTGATTGGACGGATTTTGTGGAGTCGGTTGTCTCTTCTCCTAAAAAGATAGAGGTCGCAATTGTCGGAAAATACATCACACTTGAAGATTCTTACAAATCCGTTACAGAAGCCCTTATCCATGCTGGAGCAGCTTCTCAAAGGCAAGTGACGATTCGATGGGTTCATGCCTCGGATGTCAAGAGCGAAGAAGATGCGGATCGCCTCCTCTCTGGCGTCCATGGCGTCGTCGTACCTGGAGGGTTTGATAACCGAGGGCTAGAAGGGAAGATCGCTGCAGCTAAGTGGTGCCGTGAAACAGATACCCCCTATTTGGGTCTCTGTCTGGGGCTTCAAGTGATGGTAATAGAGTTTGCCCGCAACGTGGCGGGTTTAGCAGGGGCAAACACCACCGAGGCTGAACCCGACACCCCTTATCCCGTCATCGCCCTCCTAGAAGAGCAAGAGCGTATTCGATACAAAGGGGGCACGATGCGTTTGGGGGATTACCCCTGCCATCTCAAAGAGGGGACTTTGGCCCACCGACTTTATGGTAAATCTGAGATTGCAGAGCGCCACCGCCACCGCTACGAAGTAAACAATGCTTGGAGAGAGATACTAGAAGAAGAGGGGATCCTTTGGAGTGGCTGTTCCCCCGATGGATTCTTGGTTGAAGTAGCAGAACTCCCTCATCACCCTTTCTTCATTGCGAGCCAGTTCCACCCCGAGTTTACCAGCCGACCATTAGCACCCAATCCTCTCTTTGGTGGTTTCCTAAGAGCCGCTGTTTCCCTAGCCCAACAGAGAATTACCCTAGCCAAGAAGTAAACCTTTCTAAACAGCGATATGGACCGCCCCTTCTCTCTCTATTTGAAGGGGAAGTGGTGCCATCACCAAATCGCCATCGACAGCCAAAGGGACCTCTATTCCCTCTTTGCCCGAAACGACAAATTGATTCCCCACACCTCTAAAAACATCCTTTTTGGTCAGTTTTCCCTTCTCTGCTCGGGGAAGTAAGAAGGGTAACGCCATCCGAGAACGAGGCAAAAAGACCGCCAGATCCAAGTTACCATCAGAGGGATCTGCTTGTGGCGCAATCTGAATCCCCCCCCCTGTAAGTCCACTATTGAACAGCCCCATCCAAAATGTCTCGCCTTCCCACTTGCACCCAACACCATCCACCCGGAGATTCAGGAGGGGGAGGGAGGGGAGGGTCATTAAGAAGATCAATCTGTAATCAAGCCATTTTGGCACCGTTTCCCGCACTTTATTAACCTCGCCATCTAATCCAATTCCAAACGAGTTAACGAAGCGTATTCGGTGACCTTGTTTATCTGTTGCAACCCATAAGTCAACGTCTTTCCACTGGGGATTCCTTAATCGTTCCTTAGCCTCGCTTAGATTCCCAGGAGTTAGCCCCATCCGACGCGCCAAATCGTTTCCATGTCCCAAGGGAACGGGGATAATGCGGGCACCCGGTCCTAGCGCTTCAACAGCCTCTCGCAAAGTGCCATCCCCCCCCACCACAGCGACTGGATTCTGACCCTTTGAAGAGGCCCAACTCTCCCTGTCTGTCACAACCTCACAGTTCCCCAAGACCTGAGCAATACCGTTTACTCCCCCTCCAAACGCCCTTACAGCTCGCGCCTTGGGATTGACCCACAGGGGGACTTTAGTCACGGGAGACAACACCCGCTACGACAGAGGAGACCCCCTTAGACAAGAGAGCGTTTGAAGATGCCCGTAGAGTAGACCCCGTCGTCATCACATCATCCAGCAAGAGGATTCGTGCCCCAAATAACTCGGGACCCTCGGCACAGACGAAAGCCCCTTTTAGATTTGCGCGCCTCTCCTCTCTGGAAAGCCCTCTTTGGGGGGGCGTAGGTCGTGCCCTCAATAGGCGTCCCCTAAAGGGCCACCCTTTGAGGCGAGAGATCTCTTTTGCTAAGAGAGCTGGGGGGTTGTATCCTCGCTCTCTTCTCCGCTCTGGCCACATGGGAACTGCTTCTACCGCTGAAAACTCCTCATTCTCTAAGTGCTCCACCAAGAGTTCAGCCAACAGGGGGGCAATCCAAGGAGAAGTCTCTTTGAATCTACGAGCCACCCGAGACCATGCCCCTTCATGCCTTCCAAGAGCAACCGTCTTCTCTAGGGGAATAGGTTCGACAGCACACGCTGGACATCCTTCTCTGTCAAGGATCTCGGCACACCTAGGGCAGATTGGTTCTTTCTTGGGAGCACTCTCCTTACAAGGGGGACATAAAAGCCCCAAACTAGGACGACTACAAGAAACACATTGCGCTACGGGGAACAACAGTGCCCCCACTTGCCGACCCCAGTGGCTAACCCAAGAACGCACGGGTAGAAAACCCCTCCAGAAGGGGAATCGTCTCTACGCGCCCCCCAGCCGCTTTCGTCTCTTTAGCACCCACTATCTCGTGGGGGGAGTAATCCCCCCCCTTGATGAGGATGTCGGGATAATCAATGGTGGACAGAAGTGTGGCTGGTGTCTCTTCTCCAAAAGGTATCACCAAATCAACGAAAGGTATGTCACAAAGTGCCTCTACTCTCCTCTCCATCCTGTTTTGGGGGCGACCCTTCCCTTTTAGATTTCTAACCGAGAGATCATCATTTAGCCCCACAATCAACCGATCCCCCCTAGAGGCAGCCTGGGCTAATAACGAGAGGTGCCCTGCGTGAAGCCCGTCAAAACAGCCATTCGTGAAGATGATTGTTTCCCCCTTTTTTCGCCACTCTTCTATCCGCGTTTTCCCTTCGTCTTGTCCCGCACCAAAGCCCCGTGGAGGAGATAAGACAAGACGCCCGATATCCCCTACAGATAGTATTGATGTGTCTGGTCGCGTTACGGAGAGTCCAGCCGCATCGTTTGCCAAACGAATCATCTCTTCCCACTTTACCCCAGAAGCGAACCCCGCAGCTAACAGTGAAACGACCACATCCCCTGCACCCGTCACATCAAACAGACGGTGGACTTTCCCCGATACGGATCCCGTTTCTCCATCCTGCCTTGCCCAAGCCATGCCTTGGGCTGCCAAGGTAATCACCACAGCCTCTATACCCAATCCCTCTACCAATTGTGTTGCCGCCTTGATACCTCCAACTCGCCCTTCCAAAAGGGGGTGTCCAAGCAAGCGCTCGGCTTCCTTTTTGTTGGGCGTCAAAACACCACAACCTCTATACCTATTTCTATGGGGCGGCTTAGGGTCTGCAACGGTGGGAATTCCCCAATCCCGCGCTTTCTCTAGATGTGCTTGTAGAGAAGTAGCTGATAGAGCTCCCTTTCCGTAGTCTGAAAGAACCAAGACATCATCCTCTTTGCAAACGCACGCCTCTTCGGGCGAGATTTTCTCTGGGGGAGACTCGCGGTCAACCCTAAGTAAATGTCTTCCCTTCCCGATATATCTAGTTTTAGTGGTGGTTTCCGTATCGGTGATTACCCGAACACCTTCTAGACGAACCCGGCTCCGGGAGAGACAAGCCAACAGAGATTGACCCTCTTCATCGTCTCCCACCGAACCCTGAAGAGCTACATCTGCCCCCAAAGTCGCTAGTTGTGTGGCAACTACCCCTGCTCCCCCAGCTGTTTCCCGAACCGTTCCCTCTAAGAGAATCGGTACGGGCGCTTCTGGACTTTGACGAGGAATCAATCCCCTGACAAAACGATCTAACATCAAGTCGCCCACCACGCGAATCCTGCTTCCAAGAGGAAGATGTTTTCGCAAGCGCTCGCACTTCACAGAAGGAGCCTCTCGGTAAGTGAAACAAAACCTTCAAATATCTCCGTAAAGGGAGGGAGAATCTCCGGAGCAATCCTCTCGCCCTGCCCCGTCCGCACCAAGGCAGTTTTCATGCCTAGACTGTAAGGAGCTAAGAGATCTCGGGGGGTGTCCCCCACAGCCCACGAAAGTGAAGGGTCGATACTCCATTCTTCTATCGCCTGGTGAAACATCCCGGGCGCAGGCTTTCTACACGCGCTGTTCTTATCAAAATCAGGGTGGTGCGGGCAGAAGTAATAGGCATCAATAGACGCATTGCTTCTACTTAGAATCTCACTCATTCGGTGATGAATCGCTTCTACATCTCTAGAAGTATGAAACCCCCTTGCTACGCCCGACTGGTTCGTAATCACGATGCGTAAGTACTCCGCTTTTTCCCAATCAAGCAGAGCTTTCTCGACTCCTTCATAGAACTGCACGCCATCTGGTGTGGCTAGATAGCCCCCATTATCAATCAGGGTGCCGTCCCTGTCAAGAAAGACCGCTTTTCTCACAAACCCCAATGGGGGGCAAGCCGACCGATAAGGGTATCCATCTCATCCAAGGGCACCATATTGGGGCCATCACTTGGCGCCTTTTCAGGGTTGGGATGAGTCTCCAAGAACAAGCCCATAGCACCTGCTGCCAACGCCGCTTTTGCCAAAGGCTCAATGAACTCGCGTTGTCCCGATGAAACACCATCTCCACCACCCGGAAGTTGAACCGAATGGGTCGCATCAAAAACGACGGGTCCCCACCTTTTCATAATGGGAATCCCACGCATATCTACAACCAAATTGCGGTAGCCAAAAGTGGAACCTCTTTCACACAAGAGAACAGGAACCTCCCCCCCCAATCTGACTTTCTCCACGGCATGCCCCATATCTTCAGGGTGGAGAAACTGCCCTTTCTTGACATTAACAGGAAGCCCCGTTGCCCCGCATGCTTCAAGCAAATCAGTTTGACGACATAAAAATGCTGGCGTTTGGAGCACGTCCACTACCCCAGCCACCTTTACGGCTTGTTCCGGATGATGCACGTCGGTCAGCACCGCCAAGTCCGTCTTTTCTTTCACTAAAGCCAGAATGCGGAGACCCTCTTCTAACCCCACACCCCTGTAGGAATCCCCCTTTGTTCTGTTCGCCTTATCCCAAGATCCCTTGAAAATAACGGGGATGCGCTGCTCAACAGAGAGCTGGACAAGGCTCTCTGCCACTTCAAGAGAAAGAGCCTCGCTTTCTAGGGAACATGGACCTGCAATGAGAAAGGGTGCGTGAAAATCAGGAAGAGCCACGGCGGGTAGATTCTAGCGTCCGAACCACAACCGACCCCTCTTGAATCCCTAGTGAGGAGTGCTCTGGTGGGGAGATTCCCTTTGCTCGCCCTAGGGCAGGGTTGCTCGTTCGCCAGCACCCTTCCAACGGTTATGTAACCACAGCCACTGGTCTGGAGATTCCAGAACGAGGCTCTCTATCTCGCTTGTATATCTCTGTGCACCCTCATCTAAGGACAAACCCGCCAAAGAAAAGGGTTTCCTCACTGCCCAGCGAAACTGCCCCCACGACACACGAAAACATGCTGTAGCCACCAGGGGCACATCTCCTCTTTGGGCATAAACAACAGGACCCTTGAACGCTCTTGCCATCCTGTCCATAAAGACGACGGGGGTTCCCGATCCTGCGTGTTGGTCACTAACCAACCCCAAGACGGTCCCCTCTTCTAGGGCACGTGCCAACTTGACAGCCTCTCGCCAATCTCGTGTAGCGTGACCCATCCCAAACTTCTTCCTCGTTGAAACAGAAATCTCATCTAATAAACTGTTCTCTTGGCTACGACCCACCACCATGAAAGGTGTGGGGTGTAAACCCCTTGTGATGAGTGCTCCAGCTAACTCCCAGTTGCCTAGGTGCCCCGTCAATACGATACCCCCGCCCGCTATTGCCTCTAACCCCTCTTCTCCTTCCGCAGTGATTTCAACCTCTTCAAGGAAGGAGGTACCAAGGTGGTGCATATATAGAACCTCTACAGCTGTCGTTGACAGATTGCGAACAGATTCTTCTAGTAGGACCTCTCTCTCATGGGGCGACAATGTGGGCAAACTCTGAGACATCCGTTCCAATGCCCGTAGACGAGGTCCCTTCATCAAGGGCCAAATAAGGCGGTGGGCAGCGGTCGCAATCCTCTCCCCTTGGGCATAGGGCGTGGTGGCGACCTTCCGCATGGCAAAACGGAGAATGATCGTTTCTAGCCATCTTCTCATTCTTTATCCCACGGGGGTAAGTGGAGGGCGTCCCTCCCAGACGGCAAGGATGTTCTCAATCACCAGACGCCCCATCTCTTCTCTTACCCCCACCGAAGCGCTTCCAAGATGGGGGGCAAGAACGATGCGGGGATGTTTCAAGAGGGGATTGCTCTGTAATGGGGGTTCGGGGTCGTACACATCAAGCCCGGCTCCAAACAACTCGCCTTTGTCCAACGCCTCTAGAAGGGCGTCCTCATCCACCAATCCACCCCGAGCCGCATTGATAAGAATCGCTGTTGGTTTCATCCTAGAAAAGGCATCCCTGTTCATGACCTTTTCTGTATCTGGGAGAAGGGGGGCATGGAGCGAAAGAAAATCACTTTGCTCCAAAAGCTCTTCCCATGCAACCCGCTTGGCTCCTAATCTCTTTTCACCTTCTTCCCATGGGTAACTATCCGTATAAAGGACCTTCATGCCAAACCCCACGCTTCGTTCGGCAACGGCACGTCCGATTCTCCCCGCACCGAAGATACCCAATACCCGCCCCCCTACATCCTGTCCCAAGAGAAGATGGGGTGCCCAACCCTGATACTCACCTCTTGAAACCAAGCGATGCCCCTCTACCAATCGTCTAGCCGAACCTAACAACAACGCCCAAGTGAGGTCAGCCGTTGCTTCTGTTAGCACGTCGGGCGTGTTTGTAACCACGATTCCCCGTTCTTTACACGCTGACAAGTCAATATTGTCATAACCCACCGCATAGTTGGCAACGATCTTTAGCCTTGGTGCGGCATCAAGAAGTTCGGTATCTACCCTGTCTGAAAGGAGGGTCACCAACGCAAAAGCCTCTTTCACTTCAGATAACAACCCAACTCGAGACATCCGCCCACCTCTTTCGGGGACGACCACATCCCATCCCTCACTCCGTGCCTTCTTGTCGGGTTGTCCGGGAAGATCATGACTCATTACCAGTCTCTTTTTCATTGCCACTTCCTTAACAGCCCACTACTTGACCTTTGTTCCAGGAGGAACGGCACGATCAGGTGAGAGTAATACGGGTGCACCATCACTTGCTGCCAAAATCATCCCCTCGCTCTTTTCTCCGCGCAACAGTGCAGGCTTCAAGTTAGCAACGACCACAACTTGGCGGCCCACCAATTCCTTGGGTTTATAGGAGCCAGCAATCCCTGCAACAAGCTGCCTGTTGTTCGCTTCTCCCACATCCACACCCAATACCAACAGCCTCTCTGCATCCGGATGGGGTTCCGCCTTTATCACGGTGCCCACTCTAAGTGAGACCTTTGAAAACTCTTCAATTCCAATCATTTTGTCCTCTTCCTCCCTTGTCACCTTTTTCTCTTTCTTAGGTGGAGTCTCTGCTTCGATCCGAGGGAATAACTGTTCGGGTAGTCGAAGCGTTGTGCCACCTTCCACTACCCAAACCTCTTTAGAGGGTGTTGCCTCTGTCGCTCCCAATGCAGCTTGAATCGCCACCGCCGTCTTGGGCATGATTGGTGCCAACATCCTGGCTCCAGTAACCAAGACATCTCCCACATGGGCAAAGACCTCTTTCAAAGCCTCAACATCTCCCTCTTTTTGTGATTGCCAAGGCGCTGCATCATTTATGTACTTATGCCCCCACCTCATTAAATCCAATGCAGATTCTGTTGCCTTTTGCAAAGCACAAGCCTCCATCGAACACCTCCACGACTCTAGTAAGGCGTCACGCTTTTCGGTATATTCAGACAGGGGGGTTCTTAACGGAGGAACCTTGCCACCTAACCATCTCTCTACCATCGTTCCTGCACGATGGAGCAGATTGCCCACTTCGTTGGCTAGATAAGCGTTGTAACTCTCACCAATCTGGTCGGGGTGCACAGCCCTATCACTTCCAAAAGCGACTTCATGGAGGCAAAAAAACCGCACAAGCTCATCTCCAAAGGGGCCCATCCCCTCGCCCAGATTAGTAGGGTCAATAACATTCCCCAAACTCTTGCTCATCTTCGTCTCGCCGATCGTGAGATAGCCATGAAGTTGCATCCCCAACGGTAAAGGCACATCGGCAGCCATAAGTAAGGCGGGCCAAACACCCGCATGGAACCATAAGATATCTTGAGCCAACAGATGAATGGTACCTTTCCACCTCTCTTCCCAATTATCCTCACGCTCCCACCCAACTCCCGTGAGATAACTAATCAACGCATCAAACCAAACATAGAAGACGAAATCTTCATCATCTGGCACCTCAACACCAAATGCGTGGCGTGCCTTTGGTCGCGTGATGCAAAGATCTTCAACGGGGCCTCGCAACCTGCTAAGAATCTCGTGGCGCCGTTTCATTGGCTTAACAAATTCAGGATTAGCTTCAATATGGTCGGCGACTTTAGGTGCCCACTTTGAAAGTGGAAAAAACCAAGCAGGCTCTTCTATTTCTTCAAGTTTGTCCCCTGTCAATGGATCTCTATTTCCGCACTTTTCTGCTTCCATCGGGGGCACAAATCGCGCTTCTCTAACGTTGTACCACCCTTCATAAACACCTTTGGTAACTTCTCCTCTCTCCTTTAGCCGAAGAAAAAACCTCTGCACATCTTGATGATGTAAAGGTTTGTCTGTAGCAACAAAGGTATACGCTTGAACTCCCAACGTCTCCATGAGGTTCTCCCACCGTGGTCGCATTAGTTCTACAAATGCTTGGGGGGTAAAGCCCCTTTCTTCTGCCACTTTGGCAATCTTCTCGGCATGTTCATCCGTACCCGTAATGAGGCGCACGTCCCCGCCCTTGCCTCTGTGATATCTAGCCAAAGCATCCGCAGCAATTGTGGTATACGCATGCCCCAAATGGGGGTCCGCGTTGGGATAGAAGATGGGCGTCGTTATCGCACGAATCATTCCTCTAAACTCCTCAAATTGAACCGAATACGCTCTGGAGTCAATATCTCAAAGTTCGGTATTGCCGAAGTCGCCTCAATCTCTACCAATACGCCCCCTGTAAAGTTCGTCATTTCTCGGGCAATCTCAACCAACGATGCCAACGGGTACAAAACACGCTTCTGAGAAAGACGGTCTGGCAATACCCCCCTATCTCCCGCCAATCGACTTGCCTCACCCAACATCTCCTCCAGCCGACCATAGTTCGTATTCAAATCTCCCGACTCCTGGAAAAACCGTCTAACGACGACCTCCCCCTTCGGAAAGACAGCCCTTACAGGCACCCAAGACATCGTCAAGCGAACGCCCTCTCCTCGAAAAGCATTCGTTGCAGCAATCACCCGCAAGAACTGCCACCCCAAGGAGTTGTCCCATACCTCCATCGCTTGGCGGGACAAACTTTCAGGGGTCTCAGTTCCTAATCTGACCTCTAGTCGCTCCAGCTCGGACTCTAACAAGACAAACTGAGAAGCAAGCCCTTCTTCCATCGCTTCAGGAGTTGCCTCTTGCCTAAATAGGTATCGTCTAAGCTCTAGCCCCTTGGGAAAAAGCATCGTTCCTTCTCCGGGCAACGCCTCTGCCTCTAGAAGGGCAGCCCCCAACTGAAGAACCTGTTCCTCCAGCGCTGCTCTCGTAGCTGTCAATACCTCTACTTCGCCCTGTTTTTTGGCCAGATCGTCCTCCACATCCACCAAGGCTGTCTTCAAAAGGTTGAGCTGATAGAGGCGCTGTCCCGATTCTTCCTGAGCCACATCCCTTTCACTCTCCAGTCCTGAGATTTCTCCTTGGAGCGATTCCACTTCTGTTGCAATCGCCAAGAGTTCCTCTTCTGCGGTCAGTCTCTCCGCATCTAAACGAAGAATTGTCTCGTTTTTCTCGGCAAGGTCCCCTTGCAACCTCCCCTGATCTTCCAGAAGTGCCTCATTCCTGATTTCCAGCAATGCCAAAGAGGCTGTGGCGTCTTCCATCTGTATTGAGACCGTCTGGAACTCTTCTTTCAGTTCCTCTATCTTGAAGATAGCGTCTCGCACATCTGCACTCACCCAAGAAAGGAGACCGAAGATAAACCCCGATACGACAATGCCCGAGAATCCTGCCCAAATCGCAGAAGCATGCTTGGGGCGCAATCCCCACAATCTCCGACGAGACCGTGCAAACCGCCTGCCCGCTAAATCGCCCAAATAGGACAACACACCCCCCGCCAACAGAAGGAAGAGAAGCCGGAGTGCCCCGCCTGGGGTCAACCCAACACACCATACCAATGTAGATAGATGGCAACGAACAACGGGAACCCCACCAAGAGGAGAAGAGCTCCTCCTAATAGAAGGGGGTGGGGCACCATGCCTTTAGAGGGTTTCAGGGGCCTTATCCCTCTTTCTTCTTTGCTGCTTGATCGTCCAAGAAAGAATGTACTTTCTTCTTTGATGCGGGCAAAGACCAAGACTCTGCAAAGAAGGAGGCTTCCGCTTCTAGCCCCGCACACAACCCCCTTTCAAGTGGCATTTGAAGTGCTTTCTTTGCCAGTGCAATGACATCGGGGTCTTTCGCAACGATAGGCGCCAAGAAAGCGAATGTCTCTTCTAAAAGGTCGCTATGGGCAACCGCCTTGTGAACCAAGCCCATTTCAAGCGCTTCCTTTGCGCGAAACTGCCTACCAGTCAAAACCAAATCCAACGCAGTAGGTCTCCCGACTAAGCGCGTAAGACGCTGAGTACCCCCCCAACCAGGGATTAGACCGAGGTTGACTTCAGTCTGCCCAAACCGTGCACGCTTACTGGCAATCCGAAAATCACAACAAAGGGCAAGCTCTAATCCACCACCCAAACAGATGCCGTTGATAGCAGCGACCGTTACTAGGGGTATTGATTCAAACATCCCCCAAACCCGAATACCTTTCTTAGAGAGAGAGTGGGCACCAACGCTATCTTGCTCAATAAGTTCGGGTAAGTACGCCCCTGTTGAAAAGACGGGTCCACACCCCGTAAGAACGACCGCGTGTAATCGGTCGTCATTTGTAGCATTATTCAAAACCAGCTCTGTCTCTTCCAAAAGGGCATCAGATAAATTGTTTAGGGGATTGCCCGCCCACACAATCCGAACCACAAGCACTCTCTCTTGCTCAATCGCAGCCTCGATGTAGTCTCCTTTATATGGGAACACTAGAACTTGAACTCAACCCCTCCCTTTTTCTTCCACTCCGCCGCCTTGGGTGCTCTCTTCTTACCCCTGTCAATCTCTTCCTTGCTTTGGAGGTAAAGGTCACCAGGGACACAGGGTGGGTAAGGGAATTGCATAATGACTGGTTGACTAAACCGTGCATGTTTCAAAAGGAGCGTTCCCTTAGGGAAAATCGCCATCTTGGACTTCACCTCTTCTGGCAAATAGGCGTAATCGGGTAGACCCAACTCGGTGGGTCCCGACCTTCCATAACAGAGGGTACTGGAGTTATCCGTAACCTGCTTGTCAATCATGGAGGCAAACTGTTCTGCTCCAAAAAGGGTAAGTCCCAACGACCGACCCCGTGCTGTGGCATGGACAATCGCTTCCTTGAGGCTCGTTTCACTATCCGCAGGGGCAAACTTATTCAACTCATCCACAAAGACGATGATGTTATCTAGTCCTTCGGTTTCGGTCTTCTTTTCAACGAGTTCCGCCAAGCGACGCAATGTGCGTTCAAAGACCATTTTTTGCCCCCTCTCATGGAGAGCTTGGATATCAATTACGAAGATGTCTCCCGTCTGGAAATCATCCAAAGGAATGTCTTTGGGCTCCTCAGGAATGTCCCTTGAGTTCACCAATCCTTGGAAAAGGTCAGGGAGTGTCACGATGTTCTGAACCAACTTGAAGAAGACCGTGCGCGTATGCCCATGCCAATGTTCTCTATCCCTCATCACCCGCCGCTCTTCGGTTAGGAAATCTACCAAATCAGGGAAATCGGACAGGGTATCGTCCTTATCTACGATATCCAGTAGATCCTCGTAGGCTGCTTGGACATTGTCATCCCAGTCCTCCTTCTCAAAAAGGTTGGGTAAGTATCGGCGGAGTTCAGGAATATCCCAGAGGAAAACTTCTACTTTTCCGTCTTGACGCAAACAGTTCACCTTTGCTGTGGTATGCCCAGCATAGGGTGCAAAAATACGGATTTGGTCAAAAGGTTCCGCTGGTACACCTAACTCTTTGTAGATGCGACGGTAGTAATCCCCCCGTTCGCCCACTTCATCAAGTTCGGGGTTCTTCTTGTCTAAGAACAGAAGATCCTTCCCTTTGACATTGAAGAGAACGATCCCAATGCGCCTCTTACGATAGGCATCGTTTTTCTTGAAGAAAGTCTGGACACTCTTTAGCATAAACTCCACCAAACTTGTCTTTGTAGCCAAACCCGAGATACCACTAATATTGAAGTGGGCGCCTTCGGGCCCCAATAGAAACTCCACATCTAAGAAGATCGGTGTGAGTTGCCCATCACCATTCTTGATAACACCGATGGGAACACCCCTGTCTTCGATGTATCCCTCCATCCCAAAAGCACGGCGAATTCCCCCGGGGCTGGCGTAGTAGATGCTGGCTCGGGTAACGGGGCGGGCACGCTTATCCGTAGAGCCGATGATATTGGCACGCGCCACTATCACCTCAGAAATATCTGTAGGAAGAGTTTGCTCGGGTCGACCAAAATCATGACTAATGAAGTCTGAAAGAAAGTTGGGCATATCCATTGTGGAACGGAGGTCAACAACGACACCAAATGTAATGTGTCCATCTGCCCGAACTGCAGCAACGATATTTCCTAGTTCTAGGTTCTCTTCTTGGCGAGAAAGCCAAAAATGGAAGAATGACGAGGTGTTCGGGTTTTCGGCTGTACTTGCACCCTTCCCTACGGGACCATGGAACTCGTTGATATAACCCCGATAGTCCTCGGTTGCTAACTGAATTTTATTCTCGGTCACAAGTCGTTGTCCTTCTTCTATTTTACTCTTATTCTTTCTGTTATCTCTATCTAGACAGCCATTGCTCCATGTAGATACCACTTGATTGTCTCCGTTTTGGGGAGGTGGTTTGTCAAGAACTCGGTGCAAACTCTCACAGGATATATGAGCCTTTCCCACTTGGGGCGGGGGTAGGCAACAGGGTTTCGTAGGGCAAATACCCGTCGAGAAATCACGTCCACCTCGGTAGGGGGAATGGGATACCCAGAATAGATCTCGGGGCGAACAAGTCCAAAACTGGATGTATGCCCCATCGGCTGCCTAATGCGGAGAAACCAAGATGTTATTTCGGCGCCTAGATCGTTCCTAAAAGTGAAAAGGGCGCTCCTCTCTCCATACCCAAGGCTATGTGTCCGCCGTTGTTGCTCGGAAGACAAAAAGAGAGGGTGGTTGTCCTTACATAACCCCACGGCGTGGGGCACACCCTCTGGTAGGTGCGAAAGAGAGCCATCAACAAGAATCGTCTCTTGCCCACCCCTCTCTTTGACCCAGTCCAGCAGATGTTCCGATTCCAACTTGTGACGCAACTTACGAACCGCAAAGACTGCAGATCTTCGTTGGTCAGAAAAATACCCCGATTTTGCCCCCGTGTCGGTAAATCCTTCAGGAAGAGCACACCCTAGATGGGATTGCGAAAGGAGACCAAACTCTTCAATTCGTGGAGGACCAAACATCTGGAAGCCATTCCTTGTGGTTTGAATAATCAGACTGGCAATGATCGCATAGTGAACAGCAAGCCGCGTATCCCCCAGTTCGCACGCCCCCACTAGATGTGTGTGCTGAATCCCATCCATAAACCAAGCAATCTTCTCTTCTCCTCCTTCTAGAACCCCCTCTAGGGGTTGGATGATTCCCCCTTCATGTACTGTGGTGTTTTCCCTTAGATCAAGCCGAGAAGGTCCAAACGCCATCTCTTCAATATGATCTGCCGCAGCAATCTCCCCACCAGAGTCCACAAGAAAACGGCGAATCAGTTTCAGCTTGTCGGCAAGAAAGGGCACATCGGGATTCTAGATGGGGTATAGGACGCCTTGCGCTCATAGAAAAGGAGTGCGAAGGTCTGAAGATGGTCTAGCCCATGCCACTAAAGTGTAAAATAGGTCTCTGTCTCCCCAGGGACTCCCCAAAAACGAGGGTTGCCACTTAGATTACCAGTGCAGAGACTATTACTTGATTAGGAGGTTTGTTATGAGACAGAAAAACGGAACAAGAAAAATACTCTTGGCTTTGTTGATTCTGACCCCGGTCGCTCTAGTGGCAATACCGGTGGGCGGAACAGATGTTTCTCTAAAAGGAGATGTCAACTTTAGGTATATTGACAACGATGGAGATACCGTTGGGGATAGTGCGGCTAGCGAACTACGCATCCGTCTCTTTGTTGGTGCAAAACTCACCGAATCGTTTTCGACAAATGCGGTGCTTTATGTCACTAGTAACCCACCCAACACAATTGCCGAGATTGGGAGTTCTTTGGGGGGGTCGATGGTCGCTGGTCCCGCCTATGTGACTTGGCACAATCCTTGGGGAGATTTAAAGGTAGGAAGGTTACACGCCAAGATGATTGGGAATAACTTGGTGGATAACACCGATATCTTTCATCAGTTCCAACTAGGCGTTTTCCATGGTGCTTTTGCTAGCTTCAATGACTTCAATCGCTGGGACTTGGATTTCTATCTAAGAGAATCAAATGGTGTTGGTGCAACGGACGAAGGGCTTGCTTGGGGTCTCACCGTAGGTTTGGATGAGATGCTAGGTAACAAAGTGCACTTTGGGACAATCTCCTATGACAGTGATTATGCTTTACCTGGCAACTATCCAGCAGCACTAGCAGCGACCTACGATGGATTCCGTGCTTTTTATGCAGGTGCTTCTATCGGGCTGTCAGATATCACCGACCTGAACCTTGAGTGGATTTCTGGTTCTCAAGACAACTTGGGTGGTGGTTCAACCGAAGGAACTGCGCTCTTGAGCAGACTAGTTTACCCATTGGGAGATGACCTTTCCTTGGGTGTCGCTTATGGAACGATGGAGCCAGGAGCTACCATTGATGGTCTCTTTGGTGAGGCAGTTGCAGGAAACCCCGCATCAATGGATGGAGATATGTTGCGGTTTGATCTTCGTTGGAAGAACTGGACATTTAGCTTTATCAACTGGGAGGATGACTTGGCGGCTCAACAGGATACAGTTCTGCGTGCCGAATACCACATCAAATTCTAGTTTGAACCCGTCGGAGAAGGCCAAAACCCCAAAGACTGGCGTTGATCGCCGGGGGTTCCTTGCGCGGGCGTTGGCTATTGGCGGAGCTGCTGTCTCTTATGCGACCTTTGGTGGCTTCGCCCTCCGTTTCTTATATCCCGATACCACGGGTGAAAAGAGACGGATGTACCTCGCGTCGATCTCTTCGCTTCCTAAGGGAAAAGCTGTTGTCGTTTCAACACCCTCAGGAAAACGAGTCGTTGTCTTGAATACCGCCGACGGCATTCGTGCATTCTCTACAATTTGTCCTCACTTGGGGTGCCAAGTACACTGGGAAGATGAAAATAACCACTTTTTCTGCCCTTGCCACAGCGCCGTGTTTGATCCCACAGGAAAGGCAATGGAGGGCCCCCCTGCTTCAGATGGAAAAGATATGTTGGCAGTGGAGATTGCCTTAGAAGGAGATGGTGTCTTCGCCTGGGTATGAGTGGTTTCTGGCGTTCACGCATGCCCGTCAATGAAGAGGCGATAAAGGAGTTTGGTTCCGAGGCGGTTCCTGGACACCTGAAGAGATGGTGGTTTGCCCTAGGTGGCACACCAGCCTATCTCTTCATTGTCCAAGTATTTACGGGGATACTCCTTACTTTCTACTACATTCCCAACCCCGAAAAAGCCTATGATTCTGTCAGGTATATTACCGAGACAGTACCTTTTGGATGGTATATACGGGGGATGCATTTGTGGGGGTCTCACCTGTTGATTGTCGCTGTGATTCTCCATATGATGCGTGCGTTCTTTACGGGAACTTACCGAAAGCCCCGCGAGTTGACGTGGGTGTTGGGAGTCCTCCTCTTGCTATTGATGATGGGGATGGGTTTCACAGGGTACAGTCTCGTTTACGAGCAGCTCTCCTATTGGGGGGCAACTGTGGCAAGCAATCTTACCGAGTCGGCACCCGGGATTGGACCGATCTTAGCAAACTTCATTCGGGGAGGTGCTGAAATTGGAGAAAACACACTTACCCGGTTTTATATCTTCCATATCGCTGCTGTGCCCACCTTACTCGTTATGGTCTTGGCGGGTCATATTTGGATGGTGCGGACCCATGGTGTGAAAGAGCTTCATTTTGAGGATGAAGAGGAGTCGGAAAAGGGAACATTCCCCTTCTTCCCTAATCATTTCTTGACAGAGTTGCTCGTAGGTCTGGTGTTGATGGTTCTTCTATCAACACTCTCGGTTGTTTTCCCGGCTACTTTAGCAGATCCAGCAAACCCCTTAGTCACCCCCGAACATATCAAACCCGAATGGTATTTCCTCTTTACATTTAGGTGGTTGAAGTTAGCTGGTACAGATATGGCTATAGCCACAATGGGTCTATTTGCGCTCCTTTTTGTAGGGTGGCCTTGGGTGGACAAGTTGTTACGAAAGAAGAATCCTTCTAGTGAGGCGAGTGTGTTGATTGGAAGCCTCGTTACTTTGGGCTTGGTGGGGATGACGATGTGGGAGATATTCTCAGGTTAGAAAAGGAGTAGATAGATGGCAAGACATATGAGTCTCAATAGAAAGCAGGTTGTCGTTGGCACCTTGGGGTTGGTCTTTTTAGCCTCCCTTGTTGTCGTGGCTTGGGTAGAAGGAGGAAAACTCCGTTTCCAGCCCAAACCCGAACCTATCATTTCTAGTGAAAATGAAGGATGTGTTGCGTGTCATACCGAAAAAACCCCTGTGATTGTTCAACAATGGGCAGATAGTGAACATGGTCAATTAGGGGTGGGGTGTATTGGGTGTCACCAAGCCGAAAAGACGGATGTTGATGCGTATCGCCACGAGGGTGCTTTGATTGCAACGATCGTTACCCCCAATGATTGTGCGCGATGCCATGCCCAAGTTGCTGAAGAGTTCCAAGCAAGCCACCACGCCAAGGCGGGGGATATCTTGAACTCATTGGACAATATATTAGGGGAAGTTATAGAGGGGGTGCCAGCTGCGACAAATGGTTGTATCCAGTGCCACGGATCCAAAGTCGCACTCTTGACTGACGCGAATGGCAATGTACGGAAGGATGACGGCGGTCGACCGATGTTTGATCCTTCTACTTGGCCCAACTCAGGGATGGGACGCATCAACTTAGATGGAAGTCTTGGTTCTTGTTCCGCCTGTCATAGTCGACACACTTTTTCTCGCGCTATGGCTAGACAACCCGAGAACTGTGGGAAGTGCCACATGGGACCAGATCACCCGCAGATTGAGATCTACAACGAAAGTAAGCATGGTATCGCCTATGCCGCTTCTTCAGATGAAGATATGAATCTTGACGCTAAGAAATGGGTTGTGGGAGAAGATTACTTTGCAGCCCCCACCTGTGCCACCTGCCATATGAGTGCCACACGCAACTTACCCGTTACTCACGATGTGGGCGACCGCATTTCATGGACGCTTCGTCCCAAGATATCTAAGCTACTGGAAAACCACGAAGAGCGCCGCAGTCGGATGAAGGATGTGTGTGAGGCTTGCCACAGCCCTGGATTTACTCGGGGTTTCTATAAGCAATACGATGAGGCGATTCATCTGTACAACGACAAGTATGGGGGCCCCTCAACGACGATCATGGGGATGTTGAAAGAGAGAGGGTTGATTTCTCCCGATCCATTTGACGATCATATTGAATGGGTCTATTTTGAACTTTGGCATCACGAAGGGAGACGCGCTCGGATGGGAGCCTCCATGATGGGACCAGACTACACCCAATGGCATGGTTTCTACGAAGTGGCTAAGCACTTCTACTTCAAGTTCCTTCCAATGGCCAAAGAGCTGTCTGAAGGGGACGAAGTGGCAATGGCATTGATAGACAGCATTCTCGCATCAGAAGAACACGCTTGGCTAGACGGGTTGTCCCTTGAGGACAGGGAGCGGCTAAAAGCGTACTACAAAGAGCGCTACGGCGACGAGTAGCCAGGAGGAATAAGGAGGAGCGAAATGGCATTAGTATCTTTGATAATAACTAAGGAAGGTAAGGAGAGTGTGCGTGTGCTGGAGGGTGGTGATCTTGAAACCCTTGACGCACAGATAGAAGCGATAAAGGCATCTGGCGAGGCTGATGATGTCAAGCCCGTTTTTATGAGTATTGAGAGGGCTGATTTTTCCAGGCGAGAGTTCCTCAAGCGCACAGCTTATACATTTGCTGCAGCTTTGATCCTGCCCACTTTCTCTTCTTGTGCTCCCTCCCTACAGCAATCGGCCGAGAAGATTCTCCTTTCGGACCCCACCGTCAAGTGGAACAAGTCCACCTGTAGATTCTGCGGTGTGGGGTGTGGGGTAATGGTTGCAACGAAAGCGGGAACCGTTGTGGCAGTAGCAGGAGATGAAAAAAACCCTGTAAACAAGGGGCTTCTTTGTGTCAAGGGTTACCATCTTCCATCCATCCTTTATGGCTCGGATAGGCTTAAGAAACCCCTTGTAAGGAAGAATGGTGAGTTGGTGGAGACATCTTGGGACGAAGCTCTCTCTTTGGTTGCGTCCAAACTGAGTGAAACTCTCCAAACGAAGGGGCCTCGAGGTGTCGCGTTCTATGGTTCTGGTCAGTGGACTATCCAAGAGGGGTATGCGGCGAGCAAATTTATGCGCGCAGGCGTAAAGAGCAATCACCTAGAGGCAAACGCCAGGCTTTGTATGGCTTCAGCGGTTGTGGGTTTCCTTTTGTCCTTTGGGAAAGATGAACCAATGGGACCTTATGACGACATAGAGAAGACAGACAACTATGTGTTGTGGGGAAACAATATGGCGGAAATGCACCCCGTTCTTTTCTCTCGCATGCTAGAGAGACGAAAGAAAGCAAGCCATGTCAAGATTGTGGACCTTTCTACCCGAACGACCCGCACCTCGCAAGCTTCCGACCTCCATATTCTCTTCAAGCCCCAATCAGACTTAGCGATTGCTAATGGGATTGCGAATCTCCTAATAGAGAAGAACAAGATTGATAAAGATTTTGTCTCTAAGCACTGCAACTTCTCCGCTGGAAAAGAAGATATTGGGTATGGGTTGGAAGACAAGTTCGCGTTCAAGAAAGAGTCCCGTAAGCTTAGCTTTGAAGAATACGCTGCCTATGTTGCTGAATACACCCCCCAGCGTGTAGAAGAGATTTCTGGGGTATCTCCCAAGAACCTAGCGACTCTAGCAGAGATTTATGGAGATCCCAATAGTGGCGTGGTCTCCTTTTGGTGTATGGGTGTGAACCAACATACAAGGGGTACTTGGATGAACAACCTCATCAACAATCTCCATCTTTTGACAGGGAAGATCTCAAAGCCTGGAAACAACCCCTTCTCGCTTACAGGGCAGCCATCTGCGTGTGGAACGGTTCGTGAAGTGGGAACACTTGCTCACGCTCTCCCTGGCGGGCGAAAAGTCACAGTGCCAGATCATCGTGCTGATGTAGAGAAGGCTTGGAATGTGGAAGAGGGAACGATTCCCGATTGGGTGGGATACCATACAGTGGAGATGTTCCGTGCGGTTGACAGGGGTGAAATAGGATGGATGTGGATTCAGACAACGAACCCCATGGTGTCGATGCCCAAGTTGGGCAGGTATCTCAAGGCGATGGAAGATCGAAAGACCTTTCTCGTTGTTTCCGAAGTCTATCCCACGCCCACATCAGCTGTGGCGGATGTTGTCTTTCCCACCAACCTATGGGTTGAGAAAGAGGGTTGTTTTGGGAATAGCGAACGGCGCACCCAACAATGGGATGCAATTGCTACGCCTCCCGGTGAGGCGAAAAGCGATCTGTGGCAAATCATTGAAGTTGCAAAGCGTATGGGTTGGCACCATCTCTTTGAAGGGAACCACCCAGAAGAAGATCTCTATGAGGAATATCGACAACTCACATTGGGGCGGGGCAAGGATGTTGCCCCCTACGAAACACTGAAAAAGACGCGAGGCATGAGATGGCCCGTTGTGGACGGGAAAGAGACCCTATATCGGTATAGGGGCGGAGAAGATCCCTATGTGCCAGACGGTGAAGATGTCTATTTTTACGGCAAGCCCGATGGAAAAGCTGTCATTTGGGCTCGCCCTTGGGAGCCTGCCCCTGAGATTCCTGATGAAGATTACCCCTTGTGGCTTTGCACGGGGAGAGTGTTGGAACATTGGCATACAGGATCGATGACACGCCGTGTTCCTGAGCTACACGGCGCTATGCCAAAAGGTTTCATTGAGATACATCCTGAAGATGCAACTCTTCTTGGCATTCAAGACGGACAAGAGGTTCGCCTGACTAGCCGAAGAGGAGAGATTACTCTTCCTGCCTCAATAGGTGAAACCGCCCGGGGCACGCCCCCAATGGGGTCCGTCTTTGTCCCCTTCTTTGACGAGTCAAAACTAGTCAACCTTGTGACCCTAGATAGTTTCTGCCCCTTATCAAAAGAACCTGATTACAAGAAGTGTGCGGTAAGAGTCGAAGCTGTATGAGGAGGATCTTCCTAGTAGTAACGACCACCTTGCTCCTAGGGGGGTGTGGGGACGGTGGTGATCCCCGTCCTGGCACACGTGCTTACGCTGGGGCACCTCCGACGATACCTCACCAAGTGGAATCGCTGGGTCGAGGAAACTGTCTGGGTTGCCATGGGGCGGGGTTAGAGGTCTCGTTAGATGGTGACAAACAGAGGGGGCCAGAAACACCACACCCTAATCAACTCTCTTGCCGACAATGCCATGTCGTCTCTTCTGGAGAGAGCGTTGCATTTGGCCATACGATCTTTCAAGGTGCCCTTCCCGGGAAAGGTGGAAACCGTAGCCACCCTATCGCCCCACCCCTGATACCGCACCCTCTTCAAAACAGGAAGGAATGTCTCTCTTGCCATGGGGACTTAGGGGATTTAAAAGCTCCAACGAGCTCTCACCAAGATCGTCTATCTTGTTCCCAGTGCCATATCCCCTTAAACCCAGAGCTAGGGGCTTGGCTTCCGCCTAAGTAGAAGAAGAGTTTAGTTTCTTTCGTGCATTGGGAACGAAAAGCCACAGCACTGGGGCACAACACCGGTATTGAGACTTGGCAAACGCCGCGCCTCTTTGCTCGCTCTTGAAACTCTTTGTCACTTAACTCATTCCTCTGTTTGAAGGGGGGCTAAGGAGGTGTGCCTAGATAGATTGCCCATATCACTTCGCTAGCTGGGTAGGTGCTTGCTGGGGTTAGGTACTTCTTGTAGAGTTTACAGAGGCGAGACCCGTTCGGTGTACACCATTCCCCTGCACCGGGCCATTCATGACCAGCACCCTTGAGAGTAAGGAGGGAAACCTCAACACTGGAGCACTCCCAACGCATCCATTCGACTTAATGTCCTCAAAAGTGATCCTTCCTTCCTTACCACACCCCATCCGTCCTGCCCACATCTCCATGCTCTCTGGAACGGATGAGAACGGCATCGCCTTGCCACTTTCAAACTCGCTCCCCTGCGGGTTTGGTGGGGTTAGAGGGGGATTGATTTGCCATCAATCAGGACCGCATAGGGGTCATAGGTAGTCGCTTCTAGGTCACCACTAAAGTCGGAGTGTTCCACCTTTACATCTAAGACGGTCACCTCTTCTCCCGTCTTTGTCTGTCCAAGGCGCTTCCCAGCAGCATCCCAACCCTTGACTAGGATTTCGCCACCATCAAGTGTTGAAAGTCGTGCACTACCAGGGCGATTCCCTCGTAGGGGGTTAGAAACCTTTACTTTTCCCTTGATTGCCTTCCCAAATCCTTCCGAACGCCATGGGGTCTCTAGCGCCATTTCCTGGTACGGTTTGCACCATGGCTTGGCATCGCACCAGTTGCAAGTTTCGGGGTGGGGGTTGGCTTCAAAAGAAGCTTCTGGCTTGCCCGATAACCTAGAGATTTCGGCACCCGCCTCTCTAATCATCAACCCTATCGCATCGGCCTCCTTCTTGTCGGGGGCAAACCCCTCAACGTGGTCGTGCGCCGTGTACCAGAACTCTACCCTTTTGGGTAATGCCCCCCACATCTCTTCTGCCAAATGAGCATAGATCTGTCCCTGCAAGGCATGGTCTGGTGGTAAACCCTCTACGGGGGGAGAACATCCGCCACTCTTGAAGTCTACCAAGAGGGTCCCTTCTTTGTTCTCTTGGGCGTAATCAATATAGCCCCCTACTTTGCCATCTTTACTAAACGCAGCAACTTCCCTATGGGTGGGCATTGCTCTTTCCAGCCCCTCTGCTGTCATCCTCCCTTGGGTGATGCGGTCTAATGCCCAAAGAGCTTGGTCAATCGCTGATGTTTCTTTTCTGTCGTCCCACCTGCCCCTAGACCGTTTCGCGGTCTCAAATTGGCTCTTCTTTTTGCTCCATTGGGTGCGCACAATATGGTCTACCCACTGGGGGGGCGAAGCCAAACTGAAGTCGCAATCAAAGACGCGTTCAATGGCATCATGGACGAGTGTCCCCACATGGAGAGCTTGGCTGTCCACAAAGGGGATCGTTCTCTCATAAGAAAAGTGATAGTTTCGGGGACACGCCAAAAACCCCTTTGCCTTAGAGAAACTCGTAGCCCCTTTCTTCCACTCACCCCGAGTCCGCTGGGGGGCAACAAGTGGAGGACCTTCCCGCATGGGGGAAAGAGGATTCTTGCCCAAGAACCATTCCTCAATCTTTAGCTCTCCCTCGGTATTGGGCCCCTCAACAACGCTCTTCGGAAACCACTGTTCATATCCATCTTGCCTTGCAAGAAGCAGTGCTTTTGCGGTCTCCCTCACCTTTGTCCATACGCCGATTACTTCTTCTTTTGCCATGACGTTAGTTTACTGCTGTTTGCCAAGCCGTGTGGGGAGTTCGGAGACCTTCACCAACGATAGCCCTCTAGAATCTCCATAGGGCGCCTCGTAGGCGCCCTCTTTATGGAACCAGGCACAGCTCTTTCACACATCCTTGACCTCCTCATTATTCTGGGGGCAGCCAAGATTGGGGCCGAGGTGATGGTTCGGTTTAAGCAACCCCCCGTAATTGGTGAGTTGTTAGCTGGTGTTGTGGTTGGTGGTAGTGTTCTAGGGTTAATTCACCCTGAGGGAGATGTGATTAGCACTTTGGCAGAAGTAGGCGTTATCCTCTTGCTTTTTGAAGTGGGGATGGAAACGGATTTGGGCGAGTTCGTAAAGATTGGACCACAGGCGATTCTTGTCGCTCTTATTGGTATCATTTTTCCATTTGGTTTAGGTTACTACGGCTCGTTGGCGTTGGGCTTGGGTGAAGGAAGCACGATGGTCGCCCTTTTTGTGGGTGCCGCTATGACAGCAACGAGTGTTGGTATTACGGCTAGGGTCTTTGCCGACCTAAAACAGCTAGGGAGCAAGGAAGCTCGTACCGTGATTGGGGCGGCGGTGGTAGATGATATTCTGGGGTTGGTTATTTTGGCGACTGTGGTAGGGGCATTCCAGAGCGGTGGCGAGATAGAAGCGGGTGCTATTGGACTGATTGCACTCAAAGCATTTGGGTTCTTTGCCGGGGTCATCCTTTTGGGCAAAGTCTTTGCCGAACCTCTGTTCAAATTCCTATTAGCGATGCGGGTCTCTGGTTCATTAGTTGTAGGCGCTTTTATCTTTGCCGCCATCACAGCTGTAGCAGCTGAACGGTTGGCTGGATTGGCTCCAATCGTGGGTGCTTTTGCCGCCGGTATGGTTGTGGCAGATACATCTCACGACACAGTGATTCGCGAGCGGTTAAGACCCATCGGACTGCTCTTGATTCCCATCTTCTTCCTCTCTATAGGTGCCCAAGTGGACTTGTCAGCATTGGCTTCCCCCAAGGTTCTCATTGCAGGGGGGGTCATTACTCTATTAGCGATGGCCGGAAAGATTCTTTCAGGATGGGGGGCATTTGGGCAAGGCATCAACCGGTGGGTAGTGGGCTGGGGAATGTTGCCTAGGGGCGAGGTGGGACTCATCTTTGCGTCAATCGGCTTGTCCGTAGGGTTAGTAGGTCCTGATGTGCATGGCGTCATCATTCTGATGGTCGTACTCACCACTCTAATTGCGCCTATGGTTCTTACACGACTATTAGGCAAAAAGAGCCCTGAAACAGATTTTGAGGATGCCGCGATTCTTGAATCAACCTCCCCCCATGTGGGCGGAGGGGATAATCCTCTCTAACTATTCGTCCTCTACAATAAACAGATGAAAGGTCAAATCTATACAGCGATTCTTACAGGTTTCTTGGTCGGTTTGGTCTTTCCCACCATCACCATGATTCCTGACATCATGATGACGAAAGTCTCCGCAGCACTTGTAGGGCTCTTCGTCCCTCTCTTTGCGGTCTTTACTGCTATTGCCATTGCGAAAGCGTGCAAGTGGGGTTTGCCCCACATGGGCAATCTCTTTGTAATCGCCTATCTCACAGAGATGCTCCCCGTTCTTGGCCCCTCGTTTGGTAGGGCAGGCCACCTTTGGGAAATCCCCCTGATTGCCCTCTTGGGCGCTGCAGGTGGTGCATTATGGAGCCTCCCCTTCGGGTTGTGGAAGAGGAACCCCAAGACTCGCTAGAGGGCTAATACTCTGTTACCTAGCCTTCTTCCTCTTCTCCTCAACTTAGAGAGGGCCTCCTCATTTGATGACTCGGTGATGGTGAGGCTGATTGTGGGAGCGGTTCTCGTCTTGGTAGCCGTCTTTCTCGTCCTTGTGATGCGGGCAACGAAGAAGCGGAGGGAAGAGATGGCGATGGTGGCAGAAGCGTTGGGTTGGGGTTTTCAACCCCATAGGTTTTCTCTAAAGGGCAAACCCTACGCCCGCCTGCCGTTGCTGCGGAGGGGGTCATTCGGAACCAACGCCCTCTTGAAAGAAGGGGAAGCCGTCTCTTTCTTTGATTTTACCTATGTGGTCCATACGGGCAAGAGTTCCCAGGCTGTCATCCAAACGGTCGCTCTCTTCCAGTCTGAGGGTGACCTCCCGCGATTCTCCCTAAGGCCCGAACACTTTGGGGATCGCATAGCGTCCAAACTGGGCTGGAAGGATATTGACTTTGAAGATGAAGAGGACTTCTCAAACGCCTACTTCCTGAAGGGGAAGGACGAATCCGCTGTGCGGAGCCTCTTCAACTGGCACTTGCGTGATCACTTGTCCAGAGAACAGGGATGGTCCCTAGAGGGCGAGGGGCACTGGGTGCTGATTTACCGCCATGGCAAACGCGCTTCGCCCGGAGATTATGCCCGGTTCATAGAAGCGACAGAGACGCTCTTTGGCTATCTGGAGAAATCGACCCTCTAATCTCTAAGTTTTCTCTGGAAGGAAAGTCCAGCCCATAAGGCGTAGCCAAGAACGAGGACCACCCCACTAAACCACGTAATGGCGTAGGGAAGGTGCGGGGTATCTCGGACGGGCAATGTCCATCCAGTAACAGGTAATGAGGGGCTAGGTGGATGCCCTGCGGGGTCTTTTTCTTTGCCGACAATAACTGACCAACCCAATAGCGACAGCCCCAAATCGGCTGCCATTTCCTGGGGGGCAAAGCCTCGCCAATGGTTTCCCTCTAGACGGGGATTACCTTTCCACGCAGGCAAGAACGCTGCAATCCCATCAATCCTGTCATTGGTGGGGAGGGCATCTAAGTGAGTCTCAATTCCCTCTTGGGGTAGCCACCCACGGTCAACCAAGATTGCGTAATCAGGATTACCACCCACCAAGAATCGCATGACCACCCTAAAGCCAGGTTGACTACTTTCGAAATACCCCACCACAAGTTGAGGTTTTCCTACAAATTCACCCTCCAAAACAACCAACCTGCGACCCCCTTCCATAGGGCCACCCCCCGCCAATACCTCCTCGTTCTCTAAGGGTAGCAGCGCCAGTTCTTTGTGGGCAATAGCAAGCAATTCTTGTTGTTCTTGGTGCCGCTCCCATTGCCACATCCCCAACGAAGAGAAGAGTGTCAATGCCCCCACAACGGCAACCCATCCCAGTACTGTTCTAGCCATCCGCCAAGCCTAATCGGTTGCTATAGACTGGTGGGATGATTCGCCGCGCCGTTCTTTCTGACTTAGATGCCCTTGTAGAGCGTGGGTTAGAGGCGGCGTCGGACAGTGAGGGGTTGGCTCTGGACGCATCCGTTCTCAAGGAGGGAATCAAAGGAATACTAACTGGGGAGCAACAGGGGTATATCTGGGTAGTGGTGGAAGGGGGAATCGTTGTCGCTACGGCGATGGTGACCTTCGAGTGGAGTGATTGGCGAAACGCCCCCGTTTGGTGGCTCCAGTCGGTCAATACAGCACTCTCACACCGCCGCAAAGGTCTCCTCCGACGCCTCTATGCCCAGATCCGTTCCGAAGCGAAAGCAGCGGGTGCCTGTGCCTTGCGCCTCTATGTGGATACGGAGAACACCACAGCTTGCCAAGCGTACGAGGCGTTGGGGATGGACGGCGACCACTATCGCGTTTATGAAGAGATGCTCTAGTGGATTGGGAACCCATCAAGAACGAGATCGTCTAGAAGGGGAAGCGTCCACCGTCCCCCTAGATCTAACACACACCAAGAAACAGCCGTCTATAATAATAGTTGTTCTCAGTGGGTCTCTTGGAGGTTGGTATGAATAAACGAGCAATCATCACCATCGTTCTCTTTGTAGTGGGGTGTGGTGGTGGTGGTGGCAATAATCCCCTAGTGAACGATAGAAAACCACCTACGCCCACTGAAGTTGCACTAGGGTTTGAACATGGGACACCAGGGCGACATATCCGGGCAACCACGATGGACGCTGCCGAAGGCTCCCTAGTTGTAGCAGATGGCGAGGTGTTGATTAGGTACAAAGAAGGCACACCTTGGTCAAGAATAGAGCGTGTGGTCCTGGCGTATGGCCATCTGATTGATGGGCATATCCCCGCCATCAACGCAATCAGGATTCGTCTACCGGAGGGCTTTGACCTTCAAGAAGCGATTGGCGTCTATGGTGGACTGGACTGGTCAACCTATTCAGCGCCTAACGGTATGGTGGAACTAGCCCGCACCTCAAACGACCCCCTACGGTACAGCCAGTGGTGGCATCAAACTGCAAACATTCCTACAGCTTGGGATACCTCTACCGGCGATCCACATCAGTCCATCGCCATCATCGACTCGGGCATTGCCAACACACACGCTGACCTATCTGGCAAAATAGATTCTGATCCCGGCTGGGATCTCTGGAACGATGACGCTGAGCCTTGGGAGGAGTGGGGGGATTGCGGGTCGCTGTTCAACTATGGCCATGGCTCACACGTCGCCGGGATCGCCACGGCATCAAGCAACAACCTTCAAGGGGTTGCTGGCGTGTCTTGGGATACAAAGATCGTCTCATATAGGGTGTTTGGTCCTTGCTGGGGTAATGGTGCTTCGTTTTGGGATATCGCCACGGCAATCACGATGGCCGCCAAGAGACCTGACGTGGTGGTCATCAACCTTAGTTTAGGTGGCGAGGGGGCTGATGGGGTAATACACGGTGCTGTCAAGTTTGCGCACGAAAAGGGAAAGGTAATCGTTGCAGCCGCTGGGAATAGCAACTCCAGCATAGTGAATTACCCTGCCGGCTACCCCGAAGTGATTGCTGTCGCCTCTCTGGGGCAAAGCGAGTGCCGTGCTTCCTACTCAAACTATGGCTCTTGGATTGACATCGCTGCCCCCGGTGGTGAATCCAGTGTTGACAATGGCGTTCTCTCTACCTACTTTGATGGGATCACCTCCAACCTTTATGCTGGCTTACAAGGGACCTCAATGGCTTCTCCCGTTGTAGCGGGTATAGTTGCGCTCCTCAAGGCACAACACCCCGAATGGGGGCCCGAAACAGTTAGGCAAGTACTCAAGCAGAGTGCTGACGCATCTATTTTCAACCTTGGGTGCAATGCCGGGTTCGAGAGCCTCCTAGGCGCAGGGCTAGTCGATGCTGCAGCTGCCATTGGTTCTACCGATATCACATCCCCTCAATTACAGGATGCGTTTCCTGTTGCGCCCGATGTCGTCCAGATGGTTTTCACCGAGAAGATGGATCTTTCAACACTTATCCCTGGGCAAGCTTATCTAAGGGTATGGGGAACCAGTGGGTTCCAGATACCCTCTTTGGTCCAGGTACTAGACAAGGGGAGGGACACAACCGTCTTGCTGACCTTTGATTCGCCCCTGCCCACCACGGAAACCCTCTATGCCGGCGCAGGTGCGGGCGTGACGGATCTTGCCGGAAATGCCTTCACAGGAAACGGGGTGGGCTTCGTCGCCCCTTCCGCACCTGTGAACTGGGCTTCTGCTCTTGAAAGCGCCACCGCCCAATCCAACTGTACCTTTAGTGGTGGTACAAGTGGGTTGTCAGGCATCGATGGCGATACGGCAACTGTGTGGGAGGGGTGTTCTTGGATTGACAATGGACAGTTAGGTTCAACTTGCTTTATCAGTAGGTTTTCTGAACCTCGTTATGTGGGGCAGGTCACTGTGCATCTAGGTTGGAACGAGGATAACATGGGTGGAATCGTCTATCTCATGATGGATGAGCAAGACAACCCATCTCTTGATGAATGTGACGCTGGGATGCTAGGAGAGTCTCACGTGCGCATCGGTGAGATTCCTGCTGGACAATCTGGGTGGATGAGCTTTGAAACAGCCTCTCCCGTCTATGCCCAAGAGGTTTATATCTGTTGGGTGTCAAGCGATGGAATGTCTTGTGCCTCAGACAAGCGCCCCACAGTCTCGGAGTTGGAAGCTTACACTGTACAGGTGCCAACGATGGAAGAGGGCTGTGTCGCGTGTTCTGTTCCAGGCCCCACCCCCACCATTAGCCTTGTCCAAGGGGCGCTTGATCTCCGTCTAAAGTGGAAAGATATAAACTGGGCAAGTGAATACCGGGTTTATAGGGATGACGGGCTTGGCAATTGGAACGCTGTAGCCACGCTTCCAGCTGGTACATTGAACTGGACTGATACCACTGTTGATCCAGCCACCACATACATCTATGCCTTGACCGCAGTGGATGAAGGTGGCAATGAGACCACCTTTGGGCAAACTGCCTCTGGATTTGTGGTTCGAGGTGAGCAAGCCTCACCTCTTTGGGGGTCGCGCGCCGTTGTTCTTCATCAAGCTAGCGGGAAGCCTCGTCTTCCTTTCCAAGATGCGTATTCTTTTCGGCGGGTCAAGGATGGAGGAATGAACAGCAACATCTCCTCATGGTGGCAAAACAACATTGATACATCCACCTCAGGAGGGGATCTTGGCGTAGAACTGCGCGGTGCTATAAGTGGTGGGAACTTAGCGCTCTCCTACCTAGATGTAGGGCGCTTTTATGTGAAGACCTCCTACAACTTTGGGGGAGGATGGGTGCTGTCTACTGTTGACACAGGGGGGGCTAAAGCGAACGGGCCCTCGGTCGCCTTAGACAACAGCACCATCTTTGTCGGGTATGGGCGCGAAGCCTATTACTTCCTAGAGTCCAACGATTACTTGAGGGTAGCTACAAAGTATGCCGGCCAATCCTGGATTACACAGGCACCCGTTCAGGTAAATGGCCCCGTCACCACAAGCGCCCAGTTTGATTCCAAGGGCCTTCGCCATCTGTTCTATTCAGATTCGTCAGGCGGGTTGAAAGTGCTATATGACTGTGGTGTGTGGTGCTTTGAAACGGTTATTAATGAGGGTAATGGCGTCACTAGACCCCGTGCGACAGCCCTTGATGACGGTTTCCTTTTGGCGTATTGCCAGGTAGGGAATTCGCCATCGGTTGACAGAATCGTTCTCGTTTGGGGGGGCGTTGCAACTACTTGGAACACAATCCAACTAGGCGTGGGGGCTTCTTGTCGGGATAATGATCATTATGATGTTGGTTTAGATGCGCTTGGTCGTGTCCACTTTGTGGTTCACTTGCAGTCTGGCTCTGTTAGACACTATTGGAATGATGACTTGGGTGGTTCCCCGTGGTCTAGTGTAGATTATTCCTTCGGAATAGGTCATTTGCCTGGTGGGAACTTAGACTTGGATGTGGGGGAGGGCGGTGTTGTTCATATCGCTTTTACGGATGGATATTCTGGATTGATTCACTATATCAAGAGTGAAGTTGGCCCCAACTAGAGACATCGCTTTCCTACCAAGACCTAGCGGGCTAGCGGTTTTGCGAGTAGGTGGACGCAAGCTCTGGCGTCCCTATCGCAGAGCCAACGCGACATCCCACTGGTCTCCGACCGAGGAGATTCAAGAAACCAAAACAACCTAAACCCATACATCCATAGCCCATTTCTTCCGGTTGCGTCTGATGGAGACAGGTAGGGGATTGGACGATTCCCCTAGGTTACTGCAACTATTCGTCGGCGTATTCTCTTCTCCTTTTCTTTGGCCTCTTGGTCAGATGATGTCACTTCAATCTCAACATCTTCAAAGACACCAATAACCTCTTGAAAAACGATCTCCCCATCTTCGTCAAGGGCAAGAAGAATTCTCTCTGCCCCGTCCACATCATCTGTTAGTTGATCAATTGAGGCATTTGTTACATCTGCTTTCTTCCAAACGTCACCCTTGACGATGAAACTCTCTTCTACCCCTATAACAAACCACTTCGATTCAGCATAAATAACCACATTGGTCATTAAATCCCCGCCTGCACTCTCAAGTGCACGGTCGGCTGCCTCTTCTAAGCTTGGCACGCCACCTGGAAAAATGAGGATGGTGGTCTTGGTGTCCTTTCATTATTGGTGAAACTACCTTAGTGTCCCTTCGTTTCAAATCACCTTGGTGTGATACTGTTCCAGATGTGGCTCCTTATTCGTTGCAGGTTAGAAGCATGGTGTGGACTTCACCGTTGGCAACATAGGCGGTTTCACGCCAGAAGATGCCTGTAGATTGGTCCTCGGCTCGCCCTGTGTATGTCTTTCCAGCACCCGTACCTATGAGAATAGTGTTGTGGACTTCACCGGGAGAAAGAACCTCTTCACCAGATTCGGTACCATCAATGAAAAAAGTAAGATTACGTGAACCAATACAGGTTGCAATATCTAAATGAAATGTCCAGTTTCGCGCATTGAAATCTAAATCAGGGGAACTACACCCAGCCGCACCAATCAACAAACCAAGAACAAGAAAACCCCTAGTCAACCCCCGCCATTCCATTCTATGGAATCGCAATGCGGTGCAACTCTCTGGCTCCGGTGGTGTTTTCTATCATTTCAAGGGGGGTGCTATCTAAATCAGACACAGCAATCACAAAGTACTCCTCCCCCATATCCATGCCAAAGTCAGCTGTGTCAATACCAGCTCTTTCAAGTGAGATTTGCACATCCTTTGGTGCAAGATCATAGGCAGAGCCCGAACCAAAATCAATGACCATACCGAGAACCCCACCAAAGAGAATGTTACCTATAAGGTGAGGGAAAAAAGCATAATTCTTCTCGATGCGCATTTCAAAAGTATCGTATCCCTCTTTGCTGAATCGCACCGTATACGGAGCACCATCTCTTGCCAAGGAAACGACTGCGGGCATCTGATAAGTGCCAATCCCAACGACCTCAATCGTGACACCCGCCAAGGATGAAGAGAAATCCACATCTTGGGTGCGCCCGACGGTAATAGTCCTACATCCACTCAGTGAGAAGAATCCAAGAACAACTAACGCTAGCAAGAATTTGTAATGTCGCATAGCAACCTCTTTTCCGACAAGCGGATTCACATTTTACCCCCACACCCCCCCCGTTTTGAGTGATTTCGTAAGCCAAACTGGTTGGCATCAGGTAGACAACTTCACAACACCCATTATCAGTTGGTCTCTTTCCTCAATGGGAAGGCAACCCATCTTTAGCAGGTAGGGGGGCGAAGGCGGTACTGGAGTGCCTCGGCGATGTGGGGGGCTTCAATCGTAGATGCGCCCTCCATATCAGCGATGGTGCGGGCTACCCGCCTTACACGAGCTACAGCGCGAGCAGAGAGCTTGTAACGCTCGGCTGCAAGCCCCAATAGACGGTCTGCTTCACCCTTTACGGGCGCATGTTTATCCAAGGCACACCCCGGCAACCCGCCATTAGTACGCCATGCTTCGTTCGTATACCTTTGGCTTTGTAGAGTACGAGCTGCAGTTACCCTGCGTGCGACTGCCTGGGACCCTTCCCGTGCAGGAGCATCTACCCGAAGGTCACGGTAAGGAACACGCGCCATCTCTACCACCAAATCAATACGGTCCATGATGGGACCCGAAATGCGCTTTCGGTACTTGGTCACTTCGGCAGGAATACAACGACAAGCCGTCTCGGGATCTCCCCAATGACCACAGGGGCAAGGATTCATCGCTGCTACCAACTGAAAACCCGCCGGGAAACGGACACTGCCCGCCGCACGCGTCACCGTAACCCATCCCTCCTCCAATGGCTCGCGCAATGCTTCCAACGAACCCTTCTGAAAATGTGGAATCTCATCAAGGAAAAGTACTCCAAGATGAGCCAAAGAGACGGCTCCTGGGGAGGGTCTTGAACCCCCACCCACCAACCCTGCGGGGCTCGTTGTATGGTGTGGCGAGACAAAGGGGCGACGCACCACCACCCCCCCTGCCTGAATCCTCCCCACCACCGAATGAATCGCGGTTGCCTCTAAGACCTCTGAACGCTCTAGAGGCGGAACCAACCCGGGAATCGCACGAGCAAGGAGTGTCTTTCCAGAACCTGGGGGGCCCATCATCAGGATATGGTGCCCCCCCGATGCGGCGACCTCTACGGCTCGTCTGGCTAAGATCTGCCCAGCAATATCCCTAAAATCAACGATGGGGGTCTCACCCTCTACCCCTACGGTTGTCAAGGGGAGCGGGTCAGCAGGCGTCTCTAAGAGACTTAGGGCATGGCGAAGCGAGCGCACCCCAAAGACCTTCACCCCCTCAACCAACGCTCCCTCTTCGCCATTCTCTTCTGCCACCAAGATCTGCGTTGCTCCTGCTTCTTTTAAGGCAAGAACCGAAGGTAATACACCAGCAACTGGGCGAACCCTCCCATCCAGAGAGAGCTCACCTACAAATCCCCAACCCTCTAATAGGGTTCTTGGGAACTTGCCGTTAGAGCCACGAAGGAGAAGAGCGACAGCTAAGGGAAGATCGAGCCCTGTGGAGCGCTTGTCTACCCCGGCTGGGGCTAGGTTGATTACCCAATGCCTGTCAAAACTGACCAAACCTGGAAGGCTATTCGTTACCGCTGCTTGCACCCTGTCTACAGCTTCACGCACCATGCGCCCTGGCAATCCGACAAGGTCGAACGAGCGGGCTCCCGCCCGTGCATGGGCCTCTACCACCACCCGACGCCCACTTACCCCCTCTGGAACTGCACCCCACGCCGAGACGATCTCTTTCTTCTTGTTCATTTTCTGTTCACCCTTTGTTCATCTTATTGCTCCTTTTGTTTCGTGCGCCACTTTCGTTTGATTTGGGTGGGTATCCGTTATCCTCCCCCTTATGAATAATCCTTCCCTACCCGCTGACCCAGCAGAGGCAAACGACCCCTTAGGTTCGCTCTCGGAGCAAGAGACGACCTCTTACCATACGGCGTTTGGTTCAGACCCCAAAAACCGTTTAGCTATGAATGCTGTGACCCGTAGCGACCTCTCTGATATTGCGATGGACAGGGATGCTTTCCGTGCTGTAGACCACCATTTTTCTGATCGTGTTCATCCCAAAGGAGATGCCACCAGCCAAAAGGCGAGTGGGCGTTGTTGGCTTTTTGCGGGGCTGAATGTGATGCGTCTGGGATTGATGAAAGAGAAGAACATCAAGAACATAGAACTCTCCCAGTCCTATCTGCTATTCTGGGACAAGTATGAAAAGGCGAACTGGCACCTAGAGTGTATTATCCAAACTGTAAACGAGCCCTTAGAAGGCCGCCTCGTTTCCTGGCTGTTAGCAAACGCCGTTCCCGATGGAGGGCAATGGGATATGTTTGTCAACCTCATAGAAAAATATGGCGTCGTTCCCCAGTCTGCAATGCCCGAAAGCCACAGTAGTAGTGCCACCGCCAAGATGAACCGCCTCTTGCTCCACAAACTCCGGGAGTGGACAAAGAGCCTCCGTGATGCCCACGACGAGGGGGGCTCTTTAGCTGATTTGCGCACCCTCAAGGACAGAATGATGGCAGAAGTTTACCGTATCTTAGCCATCCACATTGGCGAGCCCCCCTCTACCTTTGATTGGCAGTATGAAGACAAGGATGAGGCGTTCCACCGATACGAGGGGCTTACCCCTCACAGATTTAGGGACGAACATCTCCCCTTCAATGTCTCTGATACCGTTTGCCTTGTCCATGCTCCTACAGAGGACAAACCTCTCAACACGCTCCTGACCGTCTCTTTTTTGGGCAATGTTGTGGGTGGGCATACCACCCGATACGCCAATGTCTCCCTCGACACCATGAAGAAAGCTGCCATCGCCTCTATCCAAGCGGGAGAAGCGGTCTGGTTTGGGTGTGATGTGGGAAAACGATTCCACCGAGACCTAGGCGTAATGGACACAGATCTCTACGACTACAACCTCGTTCTTGGTACAGATACAGCTCTTACTAAAGCCGACCGGCTAAACTATGGAGACAGCCTGATGACCCACGCCATGGTCTTTACAGGGGTAGACCTGCGTGATGGCAAACCCCAAAAGTGGATGGTTGAAAACAGTTGGGGCGACAAGGTGGGAAGTAAAGGGTATTTCATAATGACCGACGCCTGGTTTGATGAATACAACTACGAAATCGTTGTCAGTAAGCGCTTCGTGGACAAAGCGATTCTGGACATCTTCGACCAAGACCCCATCGTCCTTGCCCCATGGGACCCCATGGGCGCCCTCGCCTAAGAAGGTGCTTTTCTCCGGCTGAACTAACCCCCCTGGGAAGGGGTTGGCGAACGAGAACATAGGCGGTCAATCCTCGGTAAAATCATCCCATGCCCACACCCAAAAAACCAGGGGAGGACCGTGCTGCCCATGAACGGGACAGCGACAGGCTGCAACGTGTACGCCAAAGACGAATGGAGCATAGAGACACACCACCACCCCCATCACTTGAACTCACACGAGGGCATCGATTGGGTTGCTTGGTGGTTGTTTTACTTGTTACTCTTCCTCTAGCCAAACTTCTCGTTCACCCTTGGGAGATGACTTGGTTAGGGGCATGGATGGTTATGGTCGGGATTCTCTTGATGATAGGGGGAGCCGCATGGCGGGGATGGGCAATCTGGGAGGAGATCTCTCATTGGCCCTTGGATAGCTTGTTGAACTTCTTCCTTTGGCCCAAGAAGTTTATCTTTCTCTTCTTCCATGCAACCTCCTGGAAACAGATGAAAGTGCCATTCTTTCTATCCCTTTTTGGAATCCTGTTAATCCTCTTAGGTTTTGTTCAAAACGCCGTCTTCCACGCCCCTTCTACCTAATGACGACACGCCACAACCCCCATAACAGCCCCAAGCTAAGCACGGCACCTAAGACACAGAGTTGGGGTTCGCGGGCACAACGACAAAGGGGACCTTTGGTCGCTGTCTCTCCTCTCTCATAAACGCCACAAGCTCCCCCAGGCTCTAAGAACGAACCCGCTTGGGCTATGCCATCCCAAAATCGTTTGCCCATCATGGGGTCCACCTGTTCTAGCTTCTGTTTTAAGTAGGTAACTTTCGCCCTTAGAACACGATTCTGTCCCATCCATTTCTGGAGTGCAAATCCTGAAACGACCATTTCTGCGAACGTCTCAGCACGATCTTCTTTTTCGTTACTTGTGGCATACCTAGAAACAAAACCTGCTGGTGTTGCCTCTTTCCACCAATCCACACTTCGATAGGAAAAACCCTGAGGATTCAGTGCGGTCCAGCCATCCGCGATTAACTTCTTGTTCGCTTGCTCCAAGGTGTGAAAAACCTCGTGGTGAATCGTGGAGGCTGCTTGATGACATGCGCCTGCTGAAAGCGGAAGCGTCAAGTAGATCTCACCATTACCCGCTAGCCCACCCACCCGTTGCCCGCCCATCCTTATGTGATGCCCCAAGAGAATCGTTCGGACATCAGCCTTCAAGAAGATGTCGTTGGGGTACCTTCCCAATTCCGCTTCTAACAGCGGAAAGAACCCATCCAAGACCTCAGAGTAAGCTCCCTTTCCCGTAACAAACGATCCTCGCAAATCTGCCTCATCAAAGAGAACTTCAATCGTGTATCGCTCTTCAATCCGCTCCTTAGCTCGTATTGCCCCTGGCGACACCGGACAACACCCCACAAAGAGCGTGATGGCGAGTCCGAGGCATAATCTGTTCATGAGAGGGGAACTCTATCAACCCTTTCCACAGAACCATCAATCGCTCGTGTAACGAGGACCATTTCAAGGCGCACGGGACCTTCATGTGGTGATTTTGCTAGCCATAGGTCAACTGAACGAAGGAGGCGTCTTTTCTGTGCTCTGGTCACCAAAGAGCGTGGGCGCCCTTTCTTGCGTGATTTGACCTCTAGAAACAGGAGGGTATCGCCCTCCAGCGCCACTATATCAACTTCCCCACCACCCCGCGGCCGCCAGTTGCGTGCTAACAGCTTCGCCTTCACACAGATCAACCCCGCCACCAGATCTTCAGTCATTGCTCCTAGCCTTCTTCTCGTGTCCATACACCCATTTAATCACAGCAGCAGACAGATGTTCGCTCTTGGGGTACTATCTATCCCCAAAACACCTTGCTCCCGCCCTGAAAACACCGGTTGGATAGGTGTCCCCTAGAATAAGTGGCGATGAAAAGGACTTTTCTTTTCCTTGTCGTTCTTCTAGCGGGTTGCTCTGGCGGAAACAACACTCGGCTCCAAGAGGGGGCTCCCCCCGGGCAAGTGGGTTCGGGGTGTGCCGCTTGCCCCCTCGTTCCCACCGATTTGGCAGGAACCCAAGGTGATCACGACAACCAAGTCGTTCTAACTTGGTCGTTGGGAACAGGGCAAGAGTCCCATCAGGTTTGGCGCGGTACTGGGGGGGTAACAGAACCCGTAAAGGTCGCAGATTTACTCGTTGATGCTCTTACATGGACAGATACCACCATGACGCGTGGAACCACCTACCGATACCATGTGGTGCTCAAGGATAGTGCTTCGGGTTTTGTGGGCGGGATGGGGCAGGGGGTCAAGGGGTGGGCAAACCCCATTACTACGATTGATTCGGGGCCACCAGACCCCTCCACAACAGATACAGCCACTTTTGTCTTTTCGGGAGACTTGCCCACCTTTGAATGTGAACTAGATGGGGACGGTACGGCATGGGCACTTTGCGAAAGCCCTAAAGTTTATACGGGATTAGCGGATGGAACACATAACTTTCAAGTGCGTACGCGAGAGGGGGAGATTTTTGACCTAACACCTGATACATGGTCATGGCGCGTGAACGACCTTCCCGAAACGACGATCGATAGTGGTCCTCCCAACCCCGATACCAGCGATACCGCCACATTTACATTTAGCAGCGATGATCCTGCCGCCACTTTTGAGTGTGAGTTGGACGGGGATGGCACAGGGTGGGCACCATGTACCAGCCCCCATGTGATTACAGGACTAACCGAGATGACCCACCACTTTGAGGTGCGCGCAGTGGTGGGGACACGCATTGATGATACCCCAGCCACCTGGGATTGGTTGGTGGACCTCTCAGCCCCAGAAACCCAAATCGACAGTGGTCCTGCCCAAGATTCCTTTACCTCTTCAACAGAAGCAACCTTTACTTTTAGTAGCCCCGACACGCCCACCGCGACCTTCCTTTGTGATTTGGATGGTCTTGGGTTTTCCTCTTGTACAAGCCCCATTACCTATATTGAACTGGCAGAAGAAGCACACCACTTTGAGGTGAAAGCGTTTGATGGGGTTTCTGAAGACCCCACTCCTGCAACGAGGGATTGGACAGTGGACATTACCCCCCCCGACACGACGATTGATTCGGGTCCTGCAGACCCCACATCATCACAGAATGCAACATTTGCTTTTTCGTCAAACGAAACGGGGGGCTCCTTTGAGTGTGATTTGGATACAGGGGGATGGGCAGCATGTACTAGCCCCCATACCTATACGGGGCTAACAGAAGGTCCTCACCATTTTGAGGTGCGCTCTTCCGATCTAGCGGGAAATGTGGATGCCACTCCTGCTCCTTGGGACTGGACGATAGACCTTCCTCCTGAAACGACGATTGATAGTGGCCCCGCAGACCCTGACGCCAACACCTCTGCTACTTTCAGTTTTAGCAGTAGCGACCCCGGCTCCACCTTTGACTGTGCTTTGGAAGGAGGAGCTTGGGCATCGTGCACCAGCCCCCATACCTATACGGGGCTGACAGAAGGTGCCCACCACTTTGAAGTGCGTGCCCATGACGGCCTTTCAAACGACCCCACGCCTGCCGTTTGGGATTGGACGATTGACACCACCCCCCCCGACACGACGATCGATTCGGGCCCCAACGACCCCACCACCGCTACAGATGCCACTTTTACCTTTAGTAGCAACGACCCTGCCGCCACATTCTCTTGCGACTTGGATACGGGGGGGTGGGCTTCGTGTACAAGCCCCCAAACTTATACCAGATTATCGGTAGGGACACACCACTTTGAGGTGCGCGCTACCGACTTAGCCGGGAACATTGACCCCACCCCCGCTGTTTGGGACTGGACGATCGAACCGGGTATTGAGCCCGAGACCACGATAGATTCAGGACCAGCAGAGGGCTCCGTTACCCCATCTACCGAAGCGACCTTTACCTTTAGTAGCGACGATCCATTGGCTACTTTTGAGTGTGATCTCAACAGTGGTGGATTTGCCGTTTGTACTACCCCCAAAACCTATACGGGTTTGACAGATGGTGAACAGGTTTTTCAAGTAAGAGCAGTCGCCGCGGGCGGCCTTAAGGATAGCACCCCTGCTACCCGCAAGTGGACCGTTGATACGATCCCCCCCGAAACGACGATTGATTCGGGTCCTGCAGACCCCACCACCGCGACCGATGCGACCTTTACCTTTAGTAGCGACGACCCCGCCGCTACCTTTGAGTGTGATCTAGATATTTCTGGATGGGTCGCTTGCACCAGCCCCAAGACTTATACGGGGCTTTCGGTGGGTGCACACCACTTTGAAGTCATGGCGACCGACTTAGCTGGGAACATTGATTCCACCCCTGCAGTTTGGGATTGGACGATTGACCCCGCTGCCGAACCCGAAACGACGATTGAGTCGGGACCTGCTGAAGGCTCTTCGACACAACTCACCGAAGCGACCTTTACCTTTAGTAGTGATGACCCTGACGCCACCTTTGAGTGTGATTTGGATGGGGGGGGGTGGCTGGTCTGCGTTACTCCCAAGACTTATACGGGGTTAGCGGATGGTGGTCATACTTTCCAGGTGCGCGCAGTCGCTTTGGATGGCAGCAAGGACAGCACCCCCGCGACCCGCAACTGGACGGTTGATACTCTCCCACCTGAAACGACGATTGATAGTGGCCCCGCAGACCCCACATTCTTAACGGATGCCACCTTTACATTTAGCAGTAGCGAAGCGGGTAGTTCTTTTGGTTGTCAACTGGATGGAGGGGGTTGGTTTACTTGCTTTAGCCCCAAAACCTACACAGGGCTTGCCCCAGGAGCTCATACTTTTGAGGTAGAGGCTACCGATAGTGCAGGCAACCAAGATCCCACGCCCGCTGTCTGGAACTGGACCATCCAAGCACGCGTCCACGAGCCCCCGCCCATTTTGGATGATTTTGAGACAGGGGATTTCTCTAAGTACAGTTGGGTTTCCGAGAACCCTGGATGGGTCGTTCAAACTGGAACTGTTTACGAAGGACTCTATTCAGCGGGAAGTGAAGTCATTACCCACAACGAAACGGCTGCGCTAGAACTAGATGTTGAAATCACAATAGGGTATGTGGGGACCGTTCAGTTTGCCCATAGGGTCTCTTCAGAAGCGACTTATGACTTCCTCCGGTTCTATGTGGACGGGGTGCAACAAGACGAATGGGATGGCGAGGTGGCTTGGGCTACCTCTTCCTACGAGATTTCAGAAGGGCAACATACCCTGCGATGGACTTACGAGAAGGATGGCTCCGTTTCAAGTGGGCAGGATGCCGCCTACATTGACCTTGTTGAAATCACCGAACTCATTCCCGAACCCCCACCCCAACCCCCGATTTTGGATGACTTTGAGACAGGAGACTTCTCTAAATACCCTTGGAAAGTAGGAGCGCCGGGATGGAATGTTGGAACCGATCAGATCCATGGCGGTTTGTTCTCTGCTGGAAGTGATGTGATTACCCACGGCGAAGCTGCTACCTTGGAGCTTACCGTTGAAATGACTGCTCCAGGAACCGTCAAGTTTTGGTATAGCGTCTCTTCGGAGACAAACTGGGATTTCCTTCGCTTCTATATTGATGGGGTTGAACAGAGTAGTTGGTCGGGCATTGTCGCTTGGGCACAAGCGTCCTTCGCCCTTACCACAGGGCAACATACCCTAAAATGGGTCTATGACAAAGATGGTTCTGTCAACTCCAACTCGGACAAGGCTTGGATTGATGACGTCGAAGTGACCCAACCTTAGACCGTATCTTGATGACTTCACAAGACGAAATAACTAAGATTCATCAGGAAATTTTCCACCTCGTCTCCAAACTCAACACCCTACAGAATGAGGCTCCATTGACCCCCGTACCCCATTACAGTTTCAGAACTTTGGCGGGCACTCCCACACTTTCCGATCTATTTGGCGAAAAGAAATCTCTCTTTGCGATTCACAATATGGGGCAGGGCTGCCGCTACTGTACCCTGTGGGCTGATGGTATCAACGCCTTTCTTCCCCACCTTGAAACTGAATTCTCGGTGGTGCTGTTCTCAAAGGACAGCCCCGAGACCCAAAGACGCTTTGCTAACGATAGGGGATGGAGATTCCAGTTGGCATCCCACGGCGGAGATAACTACATCAAGGAACAATCTGTGGTGCCCAATCAAGACAACTATCCAGGAGTCGTTTACTACGAAAAGAAATCAGGTGAGATATATAGAAAGAACAGTGCTCCCTTTGGCCCTGGCGATATGTACTGTTCGCTATGGCACCTGTTGTCCCTTGCTGGGCGAAGTGCCGAAGATTGGACCCCCCAGTTTCGTTACTGGACACGCCCTAAGCTTCTGGATGATGGAGGCGAGAATCTCGTTGAGTAGTCCCTACTTGATGTGGGACGAACCCACCCCTTCTCTGTGGGATTGGACGATTGACCTTCACCCCGAAACGACGATAGATTCAGGCTCTGACCATCCCGATGTAGCGACGAGCCTTGGGAATCTTGCTGCTTTTTTTCGTGCCCCTAATCGGGATAAGGAAGCTGAACCCTTAGAACAGCGTGCAACGAAAATCCGCACCATCAAGCGAGGATCCAGCTAACAATCGGTTTTATCGGACGGTCCGCTATGCGGCTCGCCATTGAGCCGGGGTGTTGGGTTGCAACGAGGTAACAGGATGAATCGTGCCGTAGTGTTTCATGTGCCACATAGTTCCGACGTGATTCCTAGCGAGGCACGGGCCGGGCTCCTGCTGAGCGATTCAGAGCTAGCTAATGAGTTGCTTCGCATGACCGATTGGTATACGGACGAGCTCTTTGCGCAGGCGGCTTGTGGGTGCCCAACAGTTGTTTTTCCCGTGAGTCGGCTCGTCTTGGATCCCGAGCGATTCGAGAGTGATGAACGCGAGGTGATGGCTGCTCAAGGCATGGGGGTCATCTACACGAAAACCTCAAGTGGGCACCGGTTGCGTGAATGCCCTGCCGCCGTGATGCGGGAGGCTGCTCTAGCCAAGTACTATCGTCCCCATCATGCGCGGTTAACCCGGGCTGTGAGTCAGTGCCTAGAAGAACATGGGCGTGCGTTGATTATCGATTGCCACAGCTTTCCAGCCGCACCCCTACCATTCGAGCTCCAAAAAGAGTTGGACCGCCCCGAGATCTGTATTGGCACGGACTCCTTCCATACTCCAGCCGCCCTTACCGACACCGCTCGTACCGCCTTCGAGGGACAAGGTTTCACCGTAGATATTGATAGGCCGTTCTCAGGAGCTCTAGTACCGTCTAGGTATTATCAAAAGGACCAGACCGTCTCCAGTATCATGATTGAGGTCCGCCGCGACCTTTACATGGATGAGGTCACCGGCAGGCGGCACCCCACGTTTGCAGACGTAGTTCACCGCCTGACGGTTGCTTTGCGAGCCATTACCATAGAATGAACATGGAAGCAACCCAATCAAGTCACTTGAGCCGCGGGCAATCCCGTGTCTCCGTTGCTCGACGGCCAAATGGTAAGCGGTTAGGCTAATAGTACAAGTCAAGAGTCCCTTATGATTATCTTATGAAACCCTTATCCCTCCTATCTCTTCTTCTGTTTTTTGGAGGCGTGCTATCTCCTCATCCCATTGCCGAATCTCTGGCGCCAGGAAGGCCCCCTCACGGTCCGCCACCACACCGTCATCCACCATCACATAACACCACAAATGAAGACGCCAAGCCCCGTGTCTCAATCACGGTTCAGGGGCATTGGCGAATCATCAACAGCAATGGTATTCCTTCCCACGATACGGGGAGTTTTCCAAATAGAGGTAATCCCAATGCAATCTCAGCTCAGTCTTATACCTATCGAGTTCCCTTGCATCCAACACCTGCCCCATCAGCCACACCCCTTGGGCAGCACCCCTTTGGCGTTGCGATCAATGGTGTACCCTTTGACCCCAATACGGCAGAGTGGTGGAATAACGACCCCCAGTCGGGTTGGCACATCGAAGCGTTCACGGGGGCAACCCTTGGTATGGACGACAACAACGCCCATGTGCAACCCACGGGCGGATACCACTACCACGCCCTCCCCACAGGACTTGTAGAGAGCCTAGAGGGCTCCTTGCCCATGATTGTGGGGTGGGCAGCCGATGGGTATCCCATCACGACGCCTTGGGGATATACCGACCCGCTTGATTCTGAAGCCGACTTAGTAGCTCTCCATTCTGGGTATACAGTCAAGACGGGTACTCGCCCCAGTGGTCCGGGTGGTATTCATGACGGTACCTATGCCGAAGATTGGATCTTTACGGATTCGGGCAACCTAGACGAAAAGAATGGGCGGTTTGCCGTTTTGCCCGAGTTTCCTGAGGGTACTTACCATTATGTCATTACGGACAGCTGGCCCTTCATCCCCCGTTCCTTTAGAGGAACACCCAACGAGAGCTTCCTCAGGCATGGTCCCCCAGGGGGCAACCGTCGTCCCCCACCACCCCATACACGCTAGGGTAAGGATTGTGTGAGGTCGCTACATGCGGGGGGATAGACATGAGGGACGGAGGCCAAGACCGGGCGCTTGCGTTTGGTCTTGTGCCGGAGCACCCGACATGGTGGCTCGGAGAGCCACAACCCCCCGCCTAACGGGTTCCTGGGGGGCAACCTAACGGAATCTGGGAGGGGACGGTTCCACGGGATGCGGGGGGTGGGGGGTTATTTGAGCCAACGGAGGGCAGAGAGGGGCCAGAAATTAAAGAACGGTTTGCCTGCTACCGTATCAATGGGCACATACCCGCCGCTGGAGTGCTTTTCCAAGCCTTCAAGGGCAATCCCTCCCAGCGATCCCAGAACCCACGTGCGGGAGTCCTCTGAAGAGGGGCGGTTGTCCCCCATCACAAAGAGATGTCCTTCGGGCACCACCACGGGGCCCACCGAAAGAAAAGAGACTCCCCTAGTGATATACCCCTCTACCAACTGCTCTCCATTGACCCACACCGCATCCCCTTGAACCACCACTTCGTCGCCGGGGATACCAATCACTCTCTTCACATATAGGACTTTCGCGATACCCCCTTTATTCGCTCCATCAATCATTGAAAGAGACGCCGCATCAACCTCTCGCCAAAAGACGATAACACTCCCTCTTTTGGGCGTCCCGAACCAACTCCCTCCCTTCCAGTAAAAAAACCGCTCCTCCAACTCTAAATAGGGGCTCATGGAAGACGCTTCTAAGATATCTTTGCCCGGCACAGCCCCCGCCCCTAACATGAATTGGCTTACCAACAAGAACAAAAGAGCGATGCGCCCCACTCGCCACAACCCCACACGCATATCGGTAACTTCCGTCCCCAAGAAATCCACCGAACCCGATGCCAAGATCGTCTCGCCAAGAGAGACAACAACTGTTGCTTTACCCGGAGCCATAGAAGAGAGATCGAAATCTAAACCGTCATAAGGCAAGGGCAATGTAATCTCCCTTCCCTGTTTCTCGCCCACAGTCAGGACACCTTTCGTTGTCCGAAATGTAACCAAAGGAGGATCGCCACTTGGGTTGGGATTTTTGACGAAAAAGGGCATCTGTTTCCCGTTCGCTCGGGCCCGCCACGAACCCCCCTGCCGAAACTCAATCCTGTTGACACCACCGACCATCAGGCACCCCCTCCTACCAAGAGGGAGAATGCGACAGGGCGAAACGACCTTCTATGGCAAGGAGTAGGTCCCTTTTCTTCTATTGCTCTCCTATGTCTCTCTGTCCCATACCCCATATGAACCCCTAATCCATACCCTGACCAACGCTTGTCTAACCCATGCATGATTGCATCCCTACTCACTTTTGCTACTAGGGATGCTGCACCTACCGCTTTGTGGTCTCTATCTGCCTTGGGAATGGGACGCATCGGGGCTGGAATCTTTGGGGAGTCGTTCCCGTCAATGACGACAAGAACCTCTTTAGGGAGACCCGCCGCTTGCCAAGCTAAACCCATCGCACGCATCGTCGCTTCAACGATACCCAACTTGTCCACTTCTGCCGCTCCCATCACCCCCACGCCCACTTGAGCTGTTGACGAATAGATGCACTTGACCAACGCCTTCCTTCGGGCGGGAGGAATCGTTTTACTATCTCCCAAACCAGGAATTGCTTCGTTCAAGAACACACACGCTGCCACCACTGGTCCCGCCAAGGCACCCCGCCCCGCCTCATCAATCCCAGCTTCGTTCAAGTCGGCATCTCTAACGAGATTCTTCCCAATCGACCTTTCCTATAACTATCCACGAGCCTCCTCGCTGCTGCGGGTCTATTCAGGACGCCCCCCCTCCCTAACAACCCTTGTCGCCGAGCGAGGCGGTCTAGGAAATCTCCTTCTCCTGTGGTATCACCGGGCAAATCCAATACATCCGACCACCCCCTACGCTTCTCATCTAAGTAGGTAACCAAATGCCCCGCTACCTCTTCAGGATCCCAATCTCCTTGGGGAATCGTTCCACAACAGACACGACGCCAATAGGACTCCATTTCAACTTGGTCATCCCCCATCACTCCGGGCTGATCTAACAGGAGGATTCCGTCTACCAAACGGACCCATTCCACCCCTCGAGTTACCCCTGGGCGATCGCCCGTTTCTTGCTTCTTTCGCCCCACCATGGCGTTGATCAATGAAGATTTTCCGGTATTGGGAATCCCCACCACACTTGCCCGAATCTTCCTGAAAGGGCTTTTGTGCTTCGCCCACTCGGTCAGTGCGGCACTCGCCTCTCTAACCTGTTGTCTGTTGTTCCTATCGATCGCAACGACCATCGAGCCATCACGCCCAAGCCGTTGAACCCACGCCCTGTTTGCTGAAGGGCTGGCAAGATCTGATTTCATGAGGAAACGAATCACAGGGCGTCCCTTGAATCGGTGGCGGAATGTCAGGGATGTGGTGGAAAGAGGAGCGCGTGCATCCAAGACCTCTAGGAAAAGACCACACTTCTCAATCGCTCTCCAAGGGCTCGCCATCTGTACCCCTGTTCTACTCTGCCCCACCATCACGATGAGGGACTGTGCCAGCCCTCTCGCTGGGCCAGTAAATAAAGAGAGGTCTCCCTCGCAACCGATCTGGAGGAAGAACGCCCCAGCATCGAGAATCTAATGAGTTTGTCCTGTTATCACCTAACAAGAACCACCCCGAGCCCTCCTCCCCCTCCGCGGGAATATCCCAATTGCTTTTTCCCGAACAGCCAGCATTGAATACCGCTTCCGTTTCTTGGTCTGTATAGGACTCGTCTAACAGAAGTCCGTTTACCCAAACACCCCCCCCTATCAGCTCAATCCTGTCCCCCGGTCCCGCGATGACCCTCTTTACCCACAAGTCTCCCTGAGGTAACTTTAGGTCAGGTGGGGGAGAAAAAATGACCATTTGCCCATGGGATGGTTCGGTAAAGAGAAAGTCATACTTCGTCCCAAACAACTTATCTCCCTCTTGAAGATTGGGAATCATTGAACCGGAAGGAACGAAGAAAGTCTGCAAGATCCATGTTTTCAAGAGAATCCAGAAGAAGAACGCAAACCCCAACGACTCGGTCCAATCCAATAGGTGTGAAAGGAACGTTGAAGAAAAGAGAAGAGTTCCCTCTCTTTTTCCATTGATGAACAGAGGGTTTTTTCCATGAACCCTAGCAGCGACTTCTACCTCTTGCCCCCGTTCCCACTTAACCTTCTTCCCCTCTTGAGCACCTACCCGCACGACCCCCCACTTTACGGACAGCACCCCACCCCTCTTCGGTAGGAAATCTGGGGGAACGGGATGGAACCGACCGTCGGCCGGAAGGGCCCCGTTCTTCGGGGCCGCTTTGCTCACCCCTACTTCCGCTCCTTGATGCGGCTTTGTCGTCGACTTAGCCCTCGGAGGTGCTTCAGTTTGGCTCGGCGAACCTTACCCTTTCTTACAACCTCAACCTTCTCTAATCGTGGACTGTGCAAGGGGAATGTTTTCTCTACCCCAACCTTGTGGCTCTCTTTTCGCAAAGTAAAAGTCGCCCCTACTTCCATCCCGCCGTGGCGCGCTGTACAGACACCGATAAATGTCTGGAGTGGTTGGCTCTTTTCCCCATCGTTTTCTTTGTAGAGGACTTTGAGGGTATCCCCCGAACGAAAATCGGGGACCTCCCTCTGTCTCTCGGCTAAGAAAGCCTCTACATCTTCTGTTCTTCTGATTGCCATATCAACGCTTACTCCTGCTTACCAAATCGGGGCGCCGGGCTCGTGTTCGCTTTGTTGCCTCATTCTGACGCCAGTTGGCTACTTCTTTGTGGTTGCCACCCAACAGAACGGGGGGTACCTGAAGCCCTCTGTACTCTCGAGGACGCGTGTAATGGGGGTATTCCAGCCCCTTGCCCGAAAACGACTCTTCTGTCAAACTTTCTGGCGAGAGAAATCCCTCTTGGAGACGCACTGTCCCCTCTAGCAACGTCAAAGCCGCAACTTCTCCGCCCATCACCACAAAATCTCCCAACGAAATCTCTCGTGTCGCTAGGGTTCGCACCCGCTCGTCTACCCCCTCATACCTGCCACACATCAAGATCCAACCCGGACCCTCTGCCAACTCCTCTACCAATCCTTGGTCTAATCTCTCGCCTTGAGGGGAAAGAAGGAGCGTTTGGGGTTTTTCACCAGCCCATCTATTCTCTACGATTTCGTCAACAGCCCTAAAAAAAGGTTCTGGCTTCATCACCATTCCAGCACCCCCGCCATAAGGAGTATCGTCCACCATGCGGTGGCTCCCCAACGCCCACTTCCGTAGGTCATGTGCCTCCAAATCTAGGACACCCTCGCCCTGGGCCCGACCCAATAGAGAGTGGTGGGCGTAGTCTCGGATCATCTCCGGGAAAATCGTGATGATATCAGCCTGAATCAACCTAGAGTGCTTCCTCTTCAAACTCCTCTTCATCGCGGTCAAGATCCTCAGGTCGTGGTCGAAGGTCTACCTTCAATAGGCGTCCCTCCTTTGCTCCAATAGCACCGAAAATTGCACGGAGTGCTTGAATCGTTCGCCCTCGTTTTCCGATAATGCGACCCTTTTGATCATCGGGCGAATCGATAAGGAGCATCGTCCCTTCATCCTCTGCAATCTCTGTAACTTGTGCTTCGCCACTCTCTAACAAGCGGCTCAAGATAGCGCCTAACAACTCTATATCTTTCATTCTGTTTTCTCCTCGCTTTCGGTTTCTGGCTCTTCTGAATCTCCTTCTTCTTCAGACGGAGACTCCTCGGTATCAACTAAGGATTCAACTTGATCAGCCTCCTCCGTTTTTTCAACGACCTCCTCCACGGGCGATTCTTCTAGAGCCTCAGCAACGACCGCTTCCGTTCTCTCTTCGTCTGCGGCATCCCCTTCTTCCTTTGCCTCTTCAGAGAGGGGCTCTTCGGGCGTCTCTTCACCAGCAGTTTCCTCCACGACTTCTTCAATCACTGGAACAACTTCTTCTTTAGGTGTCGCCTCTACTACGGAGCCATCTTGGGTAAGAACGCCTGTGCCCCCTGCCTTGCGGTACTTTGATACGATTTTCTTCACGCGTTTAGAGGGCTTAGCACCCACCGAAATCCAATGGTCGTACCTCTCTAAGTTGATCTCTAAAGGTTGCCCCGGGAAACTCGCTCCGTGGCTGCCCAGAATCTCTAACGACTTTCCATCTCGGGGCGACCGATAGGGGACAGCCACGATCCGGAAACTGGGTTGTTTTTTCTTCCCTACTCGGGACAATCTAATCGCAACTCTCATCACCATCCTCCTTCAATCTCAACGCACCTTCTATTAGGGCGTTTATATCTATTTCCTCGATGCCACCCGCCTGCAAGACTTCGGCAAGGCGTACAGATCGCACCTTTCCACTCTTTCTCTCTGTAGGGGTCAGTGCCCCCAAGACAGCTCCAAAAGCCTCCAATCGACCTTTGGCGAGAATCATCTCTTTCATCTCTTCGGGGATTTTTAGCGGTAACAAGTTGAGTGCCGATCGCCTCATGAAACGAGGAACCTTGAGAAACCCCTGAAGAGCCTTATGAATCGCTTCAAGATTGGGCTTGGTAATACCTTTTGGTAATATAGAGGTCATCGTTGGTCTAGGTCTGCAAATACGCGTAGCACTCTATTCTACCCTAGCAGAGAGCAGAGGGTGTTTGGTCGCTATTTCTTGGTGTAGCTGTAAAACCCCTCCCCAGACTTGCGACCTAGTTTTCCTTCGGATACCAACTTGTCCAACAAGGGGCTGGGGTCAAAGAGGGCTTGGTCTGGAAATGCATTGTGCCACCCATCCATAATGAACTTCGTTGTATCCAACCCCACATAATCCAGAAGTTGGAGAGGCCCCATGGGGTAACCACACCCCATCTTCATCGCGTCATCTATATCTGCCTCGGATGCATCCCCTCTATCTAACAGGCGAACTGCTTCCATAAGGTAGGGGACTAAGAGTCTGTTGACAATGAACCCTGGTGTATCCTTGCAAGTTACGGCTCGCTTCCCTACGCCTTCGCCAAACGCCAGCAAAGCGGTGTGTGTTTCTTCACTCGTCTCTTCGGCTTTTACCACCTCTACGAGACGCATGACTGGAACGGGGTTAAAGAAATGAAGCCCCCCAAAGCGATCGGCACGGTTTGTGGCTGCAGCTAGCTCTTTGATCGGTAATGAGGATGTGTTGGATGCAAAGAGACAAGGGGCAGGTGCCGCCTTGTCCAACGAGGCAAAGAGATCTTGTTTAATCTCAAGGTTTTCAATGATCGCCTCGACAACCAAGTCTGCATTTGCTACGGCACCTTCGGCATCGGTGCTCGTAGAGATTCTTGCCATAACCTCGTTGAATGCGATTTGTTGGGCTTCTTCTCCCTCAACTTTCTTCCGTAGAACGCGCTTAAGGCTACCCTCAAGCCGAGCTATTCCCTTCTCTAAAAACGCCTTGTCAACATCTACGAGAGTGACTCTATATCCGTTTTGGGCTGCTACTTGAGCAATCCCATTCCCCATTAATCCTGCCCCAAAAACCGTTACATTCTTAATATTTGATCCCATGATGAAATACCTCCTTTTTCCAAAGGGGGAGGATACCATCCCTTTCGACAAATGAAGGTCTCATTCTTGTCTGAACGGATGCTTCCGGGCTTGGGGATGGATCGCTTGGTCCATTCGTACGCCTCGTTCTTGGCTCAAGATGGGCATGATGTCAGATTACATACCCCCGAAGCTTCCCTCGATCTAGTACCCTCTGGCCTAACCCACACCCCCCTCCCCCCCATCCGGTCGCGCCGTGCTCCGATTCAAGACTGGGAAGTTTGGGGAGCTTTGCCTGCTCTGCCCACCTCTAAAGAGAGACATTGGGTCTTGGCGACCCCCCCCTATACATCTCTGTCGGGCTTTCTGGGTGATACGACGATTCTCCACGGAGGAACGAGCCCTCCCACAGGATTGGGGTGGAAAGGGACTGCTACCTATTTGTGGCGAGAACTCTCTTCCTCTCTTGTCCATCTCCCCCTTGCTACACGAATCGTGACGCTCTCTAAGTTCCTTGCCAAAGGGTTGCCTGCTTCGGTCCATGGTGCCACCGCTATCATCCCCCCTGGGTGGGACCATTACCCTCTGAAAACCCGAGAAGAATCTGCCTTGATGCGGGAGCGCCTTTTGGGGGGAAGACAACACCTACTCTTGGTGATGGGGCGACTCAACGCAAAGTATCAACCCTATAAGGGTCTCCTTGATATTCTTAGAATTGTTCGTTCCCTCCCCCATGTGCGCTTAGCCGCTTCTGGTTGGGGCGACGATCGAGATGGGTGCGCGCTACAACACGCTGGGGTTGCTGTCCTCCCCCAACACCCCTCCGAAGATATGGGCAACCTTATTGGTGCAGCAGACTTGGTGGTCATGGCTAGCCGGTGGGAGGGATACGGGTTGCCCGCAGCCGAAGCCCAGTTCCAAGGTGTCCCTGTTATTGCGCTCAACCGTGGCGCTCTCTCCGAGGTGGTCCATCAGGGTGTTTCTGGGATGTTGGTTGATGATGTCCAAGGACTAGCCGATGGGATTCGCAACCTTCTAGACGAACCCCAACGGCGCAAGGAAATGGGTTTGGCGGGGCAAGAGCGTGCCCAATCAAGAACTTGGGCTCATGCTGCAGCGACCTTCTCCTCTTTCCTATTCTCCTAAGAGACTAGGATATTCGTAATGACTTTCACCTTTCTCTTTATTCTCCTCAATATGGGGTGGAATCTAGAAGAAGAGAGCAAACTTATCCAATCTGATCTTTCCGAGATTAGGGGGCTCCCTTTCTTGAGAGATGTCGCCGTTGCTTCAATCAACACAGAAGGATTCCTAGACTACGCTAGGAGGCGGATGGAAATGGAAAACAGCCCCGAAGAGCAAGCCTCTTGGGAAGTGGCAGCATCCTTGCTGGGGTTGTTGCCTCCTCAAACAGATATCGAAGCTGAAACTCTCTCACTCCTTGAAGAACAAGTGGGGGGCTTCTACGACCCTCCTACCGAAACGATGTATGTGATGGAGGGGTTTGAGGGGGGGGTGGCAAGAATGATTCTTGCCCACGAACTGACCCACGCTCTAGATGACCAACATTACGGATTAGATGAGGGGATTGAGGCACGCCAGGGGAATAGTGATGCCCTCTTTGCCTACCAAGCAGTCGTTGAGGGGAGTGGCGTAGCGATGATGACGCGGTGGATGATCGCTCATATTACAGAGCTTTCTAGGGAGGATCTCCAAGAAGCTCAGGGTGCTGGGAGTGCCGGTTTTGGAACGGCGCCACCCCTCCTATGGAAACCCCTAATAGCGGTCTATATGGCGGGCGACCTCTTCCTAAAAGCAGGACCGAATGCCCCTCATACGATGATGAAACAAGCTGTGGGCGAAGATATCGATACAGCCCTAGAAACACCTCCTCTCTCTTCTGAGCAGATTCTTCACCCAGAGAAGTATTGGAGCGATGAAGAGAGAGACGATCCTGTGGTCGTCCAATGGGATGCTTCAAGATTGCTCGCGGGCTGGGCCGTTGTGGGTGAAGATACCCTAGGCGAGATTCTCCTTGCCCTTCTAACGACATCACCAGACCAAGGGGGCGGGTTTGATCCCAACAACCCCCTCTCACTTCTTCGTCTCCGCTTTACCAACGACGCTGCAAAAGGGTGGGGAGGAGACCGATACATCCACATCCAACGAGGGGAGGAACACGCCCTTCGACTCCATACAGTCTGGGATACACCCAAAGACGCGGCGGAATTTGGTGTTGCATTATAAACTGCGATGCCTCTTGTCAGCAGGGTGTGGGGGGACGAATCGGGGTTTGGATACTCCCTTCTACGAGAAGGTGGCGGGGGTGTGTCCTTGCTCGTTGGTTGGACGGATGCCCCCGCTCAAGCACGGGACGCCCTAGAGGCGCTTGTGGCCA
>JACNFQ010000080.1 GCA_014384545.1 bacterium
CGGCAACTCAAGAAATCTGCGCTTCTGCGCTACTTACGAAAGTTGTTTCGGGAAGAGGATGCACGTGTTTTGATCTTTACGGAGTTCTTGGGGACGCAAGAGATGTTGGCTCAGGTTTTGCGCCAAGAAGGGTGGGAGACTGAGATCTTTAGAGGGGGGATGACGATCAAGGAGAAAAACGATACCATTGAACGCTTTGAATCGGGAAAGATTCTCATCTCCACGGAAGCAGGAAGTGAAGGAAGAAACCTCCAGTTTGCTCATATTGTGGTGAACTATGACCTTCCTTGGAACCCCATGAAACTGGAACAGAGGATAGGGCGCGTTCACAGATTGGGGCAGAAAAAGGAGGTTCAGGTAATCAACTTGACAGCCGCCGGCACGGTGGAGGACCACCTCCTGCGCGTCTTAGATAAGAAACTAGGACTCTTTACAGAGATGGTAGGAGACCTAGAGACGATTTTAGGCATCCTATCTCCCGAGGGCTCACCCGAGAAACTTGTGATGGAAGCTTTCGTCAAGGGATACGGAAAACCTGGGGGATTGAGCCGATTTCAATCGGTCTTGGGCGATTCGGTAGAGAAGGGAAGAAAATCATTGACACACACACTTTCTGAGAAAGGTATCGATCTGCGGCCTCCCCATGCCGATCAGCCAAGCCGGTTTCCGACCTTTGAAGAAGAGCGGCGTGTGGAGCGTGCTTTTCGGGCATTCTTGGACAAATACAACGGGCTTCTGGACGAAGAGGGGAGCACATTGACTTTCAAAATGCCCTATTTCCTCTCAATTGATGAAGAGAATCTTTTCTCTTCGGAAGCACGCAGAGGAACGTTTAGTCAAGAGGAAGCGCTGGCTAAACCATGGCTAGATCACCTTTCTGTGACGCACCCTTTCCTATTGGCAGCGATGGCAGAAGCACCTGCACCTTCACTTTCTACCGTGGCGCTGACTCAGGAACAAGCTAGGAGCCTCAGTTTGCCCCATGAAGATTTCTTATTCCTTCCGGTGCGCATTTCTTGGAAAGTAGGTCCTACCACTTTTGATGAAGTTGTAAGCGTGGTGGCGACTGAAGAGGAAGCCGTCGTTCGCCCCGATATGGAGGAAGAGGTGTTGTGGTTGGATGGGGCACCTGTTGGGAATCCCTCTTGGGATTTTGGTGACGTTCTGGAGAGGGGGTTGAAAGAGACAGAGGCCTATGTCCGAGAAGAAGCCCACATCCTAGAGAAGGGCGTACAGGAAAAGGAAGTTCGTCGGATCAAGCGGTTAGAAGCACGTGTGGAGGAAGCGATGAAGAGGATTAGTACGAAGGTTGATAAAGTTCATCAGAGGATTACGAAAACGGGAAAACCCGATACTGAAGAGGAAGAAAACTCCCTACGGGCAAAGAAGAGAAGGAGAGCACGATGGGTGGGGGAAAGAGCAAGTTTGGCAAAGAAACTTGGGATTTTGAGAGAGCTTAGGAAGCGGGGCAAGAAGGGAGGAGTTCATGGAAAGATCCATGCGTTGGGTGCGGTCAGGGTCATCCTCTTATGATTGATGTCGTCGTCGTCGGATTGGGTCCCAGTGGACTCGCTGTTCTGGACGCCGTTCAATCAATGGGCGCAACGGTCTTAGGGGTGGACAAGGGGCGTGTTTGCCATCATCTCAAGGATTTTCCTGCAGACATGATCTTCTTCTCCACAGCAGAGAAACTCGTTTTGGATGGCAACACGATGGGAGAGGGTACAGGTACAAACCCCAATCTTGGAGAAGCTCTGGCGTATTATGAGGCGTTTGCAGAGCGGAATAAGTTTCCACTTCTGCTAGATACAAATGTCGTCTCCATTGAAGGTAAGGATGGAGATTTCACCCTCCGGTTTTCAGGAGGAGACTTGGCTCGAGCAAGAAAAGTTGTCCTAGCTACAGGTGTCTATTCCACACCCATTCTCTGTGACATTCCCGGCGAAAACGAAGCGAATGTTTCCCATTACTTTCCGGGCAAGAAAGGATTCATGGGAAAGTGCATCTTGATCGTGGGAGGAGGAAACTCCGCTGCCGAGGCAGCGATGGAATTGGCTTCCCACAATGATGTAACCCTTGTTTACCGAAAGGATTCTTTTGATACGACCCGTATCAAGCCTTGGGTCTTGCCCGTGCTAGAAACGTACATTGAAAGAGGGGATGTGAGGGCGATCATGCCTGGTCAGACTCTATCGGTTTCTGGGGGCGTTGGAAGGATAGATGGTGAGGAAGAGGTTGAAGAGATCCCCTTTGATTTCTGTTTTCTCCTAACGGGCCATCGACCTGACCGGTTTTTCTTGGAGGAGGGGTGTGGTCTTGTCTTGGAAGGACCCAAGGAGATTCCTCGTCACCACAAGAGTCTAGAGTCTTCTCGAAAGGGAATCTATGTGGCAGGTGCCCTCGTTGACGGAAATGATAGGCGTCGTATCTTCATAGAGAATGGGCGTGAACATGGTGTACCCATCGCCCAACATATCGCGCGTGCATTGGCGTAAGTTTAGTTACCCTATTCTTGTAGGGCTGGTCTTGGCTGCTCTCCCTTTTCTTCCCGTATTTTGGGGAAAGATCCCTGTAAATGGAGACGATCTAGAGTTTGGGCTAGCCCTGACGACAGAATTCCATAGGGCATTCGTCGGTGAATGGCTCGGTCCCACGGGGTTTCCGTGGGTCGCCGAGGGACAGATGGCGTTCTTTCATCCTCTTCGGTGGCTCGTTCTCTTTTTGCCACCTTGGTCCCCTGCAGATAATGCCTTAGGAATGGTGAGCGAATACCTACTCACGCTCTATCTTGTTCAGTCTTTTGCACTGTGGGGGATGTTCCGTCTTTCAAGGCAGTTGGGTGCATCTGGTTGGAGCGCTTGGATGCCCGCATTGTTGTTATGTTCCGGAACAGCATCAGCAAACCCAAATAATTTTGCTGATGCAC
>JACNFQ010000023.1 GCA_014384545.1 bacterium
CATCGGGGACCCATACCTTGTCGACGAAGCGGGCGAGCCACGGGGCATCGTGCCTTTCTCGGCTTGGGAAAAGGTGGTCTGGTGGGATTGATTACTCGGACAGACCTCCTCCATGCTGTTCGCCCCGATCCCCATGGAAAGATTGAAAGGTCGGTCTTATCACTTCCCCTTTCGCAATGGATGATTCCGTATGATGACCTCGTGGTCGCTTATCCTGACGAAGCACTCCAACCCGTTGCTGCCCGTATGAGCCGTCGTGAAGACACGATGGGGCAAATGCCCGTTGTCTCTCGCTCCAACCCCCACCAAGTCCTAGGTCTCCTGACGCGAGAGGGGCTCTTGACAGCTCTCGCAAGAGTAGACCCCACGCCCATCCCATAGAATCCCCCCCTTCAGTGATGGAAAAAAACAGAAGACGCTGGTTGTGGATTGCTGGGGTTCTTGCCCTTGTGATGTCGGGGCCGGTTTTTAGGGTTTCTCAAGGGACATCTTTGGTTCAGCTTGGTTTGGATCTTTCGGGGGGAGTTGATCTCCTTATCAAGGTCTCGCCCCCCCCCGAGGCGACATTGGCAGAAGTGATTCCCAGTGTCGTGGATGTCTTAGGAAAGAGATTAGATCCTCAAGGCACCCTCTCAATCTCTGTACAACAAGTGGGTCCTGATCGCGTGGGAATCCAGGTGCCAGCGAGTGCAGGCGAAGATCCCATGAGGGTAAGGCGCTTGGTGGAACAATCCGCCCACTTGGAACTCGTCGATACGGGACATCGCTCCTATCTGCAGGGTGATAAGGCATGCCGGGAACCCGACCCCTCTTGTGCCTTTGTCTATTCCATCACCCAGACGATTATCAGTGGAGAAGACTTGGTTCGAGCCGCCGTGACCCCCGACCCCAACAGACCAGGCTCTTGGCAAGTCGCCTTTGACTTGCGTGCAGGGGAGGCGAGCAACCGGTTTGGTCGTCACACGGCATCCCACATCGGTCAGTACTTGACGATTGTCCTTGATGGCATCGTCCAATCCAGCCCTTCAATCACCTCTGCTATCTATGGGGGAAGTGGTCGTATCACGGGGGGTTATTCGGTTGAAGGAGCTAATGAACTTTCAACCCTTCTCAATGCGGGGCGACTTCGGGCGGATGTGGATATCCTCCGTATGGCTTCGGTGGGTCCCACTTTGGGAAAGGTGAGTTTGGATAGAAGCCTCAAGGCTGGTCTTATTGGCTTGGGTCTCGTTGCCCTATTCATGGTCGTCCTTTACCGTAAGCGTGGGTTTGTTGCAGTCGTTTCTCTAGCCCTATTTGCTCTCCTCCTTTTCTCTTTGATTAGTGATTTCAACATCACCCTAACTTTGCCTGGAATCGCTGGTTTGATTCTCTCACTAGGCATGGCAGTAGATGCAACGATCATTATCTTTGAGCGCATCAAAGAAGAAGAACGGGGTGGTGCCACCACCCAGAAAGCGATTCGGGGGGGATTTGCGAATGCCCACTCGGTTATTATTGATGCGAATGTCACCACACTCCTTATCGGACTCGTTCTCTACTCTTTAGCTACGGGTCCCGTTCGGGGCTTTGCCGTCACCCTCTGCTTGGGAATCGCTGTATCGCTCTTCACTGCTTTGGTCGTTACACGAGCCCTCCTGACACGGGAGAACGCCTGATGAACACCGAGCGCCCTAGCCGATCTTTCTCTTTTGTGGGTGCACAACGGGGGATGGCAATCCTCAGTGCTCTCCTAATCACCATAGCGGTAGGGGCGATGATCCGTAATCTTCAGGGCACCCTTGGGCACCCTCTGAATCTGGGCATTGAGTTCACGGGGGGGGTTGAACTCCAACTTGATCTGGGACCTTCCCCTGATGTGAACACCATTCGGGGTGCGATCGCCCCCCTCCTTGACCGAGACCCTACCGTTCAGGTCTTGGAAGATGGAGGAAGACGAGTCGTTCGTTTGCGCACGGAACAGCTGGAAGACAGCTCCGTTCTCTTGGAGGCCCTCTCCTCCTCCTTTCCCGACTTTGATCCCGCAGACGATCTTCTTCTTGAAGAGGAGATTGGCGGACAGTTCTCTTCAGAGTTGGCAAAGCGTGCTTTGGTGGCTACTTTTGTCGGTATCCTCATCATCTTAGGTTATATTGGGTTTCGCTTTACCTTTTCGTTTGCCCTTGGTGCCGTCGTTGCACTCGTTCACGATCTCGTTGTGCTTTTGGGCGTCTTCGCCCTCTTCGGTATTGAAGTGGGACTCCCTTTTGTCGCCGCTATCTTGACGATTTTGGGATACTCTATCAACGATACCATCGTCGTCTTTGACCGCATTCGTGAAACTCGAAGGAAGAAGACGGATCTCCCCATAGAAGAGGTCGTTGAGGAGAGTTTGTGGGCCACACTTTCTCGGACCATCAACACCACAACCACTACACTTCTAGCGATTTCTGCAATCCACATCTTTGGGGGGATTACCCTTCGCCCCTTTACGACAGCTTTGTTGGTCGGTTTCGTTTCTGGAACCTACTCTTCACTTTTCGTAGCAAGCCCTTTCGTCATCTGGTACGAGAGACGAGCCCAACGAGTGCGGACGCCTTCCTCGCCCAAAAGTGATAAAGAACCCGAGATTTCCTCGTCACCCAAAACTCCTGCCCCAAAGAGAGAGGCTCGTCCCTCTCGCCGTTCTCGTCGCCGCAATCGGCGAAGGTGACCCCTGCTACGGAACTTAGGGACCAACTCCTCCACCATTGGGGGATTGCCCCGGAGACGAGGTCCTCTTTTCTTTCCCCCACAATCGAAGACCTTATGGGGCTCCTACCCCCCCAAGGCGACCGCTGTCTAGAGCGCCTTAGAACGGCTGGAAAGAGAAGAGAAAAGGTGATCGTTTACGGTGATACCGATATTGATGGCTGTATGGGTACTGCCATCATGATGCGAGCTCTCACTCTGATTGGAGCACATCCTATTCCTGCTTTTGGGGTGGGAAACCCCGCAGCGGGACCGGGTGTGCGGTGGGAATCCCTCGAACCAGGGCTCCATGAAGGCGCTTCGCTTGTCCTTACGGTTGATTGTGCGGTACGAGATCCCGAGATTGAGCGCAAGCTTCTAGAGAAGGGTGTTGATTTGTGGATGACTGACCACCATCCCTACCCACCAAACATCTGTGCCCCTGCCGTGAACTGTTGCGAGGAGGGAGCTCATTTTCCCTCTCTCTGTGGGGCGGGTATCTCCCTCCGATTAGCACTCCATCTCTTTCCGAAGGAATCTCCTTCTTCCACGACCGATGACGCCCTTGCTGTGGCGATGTTGGCCACATTGGGAGATGCCGTCCCGTTGGTTGGTGAGAACCGCTCCATCGTCCTGTTGGGGGTAGAAGCCCTAGCTAGGACAGAACATTCGGGGCTCCTATCTCTACGCCCCAACACGGTCTCAATCAGTGAAGAAGGTCTGTTGGCTCTAAGACGAAAGATGATTGCTCCTCTAAATGCCGCCCCGCGTTTTGGGGATGTAGAGAGCCCTCTCTCGTTCTTTTTGGAGAGTGACCCACCTGCCCATTCAGCCACATCCCAACGCCTCATCGCTCATAATCGACGAAGGCAACGACGCATGAAGAGCTTGCTCACACGCATAGGTACACCGAAGAAACCTAAGGAGGGAAGGATTGGGCTCTTTTTTTCACCCCAACTCCCCGCTGAGTTTGTCTCCCAAGTCGCTGGTCGGCTCGTCTTTCAAATGGGTGTTCCTTTTATCGCATTTGGTCGAGCCTCCAAGGGGCTTCTTAGAGGTTCTTGTCGTAGCCTTGATGGTCTTCCCCTTCGAGACAGTGCGATCGAAGCGTTGGGCTCGCTTGCGATAGATATTGGTGGACACCCCCTCGCTTTTGGAATCACGGTCAAGGAATCGGATTGGAACGAAGTTGAGAAGCGCCTATCTCCCCTCTCCCCTTCTGTCCCACCTCCAATGGAGAGAGGTCTGGAGGTTCCCTTCTTGCCCCCCTCAGAAATCCTAGTGGTCCAAGAATCTTTGGGTCCTTTTGGCCCCGGATTTCGTCGTCCTTACTATTCCCTTGAGGGTGCAAGAGTGATTGAAGGAGGAAAAGCACTCCTATGGCGAGGAGAAAGCCACCCCTTGGTCCTTAGAGGGTCTGATGATGAAGTTCCCCTGATGGGACGGTTGATTCCTCGTGGCTCCCAACTCCAGATCTATGCCGTTCCTTCCCCATGAACTCTCCCCTCTTTCCTCTGTCCCCTGGTAAGCACCCTGAAGAAGCAGCGATTCGTCGAGACTTCTCTCATTGGTTGAAAGATCTAGCCAAGACCTATAAGGGCGATGTGGATAGAGAGTTTGTACGGGATGCATTTACGCTTGCCCTCATCGCTCATCGGGGTCAACTGCGAGAAGGTGGAACTCTCTATATCACCCACCCTGTCGCCGTAGCCAAGATCTTGACCAAAGATGGGTATCCAGGGAATTGTGCCGTCGCGGCAGCCCTTCTCCACGATGTCGTAGAAGATACCTCGGTTCGTGCTATGGATGTGGTGGCATGGTTTGGTCCAGAAACGACAGACCTAGTTTTGGGATTGACAAAGTTGACGAGCTTGCCCGCTGAAGCGCGTGATCTTAGGACCGAAAACCTCAGAAAGATCTTCCTCGTTACATTTAGTGATATTCGCATCTTGATGCTAAAACTCGCCGACCGCCTCCATAATCTACAAACACTCACTGCAAAGAAAAGTCGTGAAAAAGCAGACCGCATTGCTAAGGAGAGCGAACTCTTCTTTTCTCCCTTGGCGGCACGATTCGGTCTCTTTCGCCTCAAACTCGCTTTGGATGATGCCGTCTTCTCCTATTTTCATCCCAAAGAAGCTAGAGATATTCGTCACCGAATAGAGTCCATTTCTGCCGATAGAGATAAAGCTCTAAAGAAACTGACTAAGGGGTTGCGCACGCGGATTTCGGATCGGCTAAAAGGACTCAAGTTTAGGATGACTTTCCGCGTCAAGAATATCCAAAGCACATGGCGAAAGATGGAGATGGACGGACTCCCTTTTGAGGAGATTAGGGACCTGTATGCGATGCGAATCTCTGTACCTACCGAAGAGGACTGCTACCGTGTATTGGGATTGGTTCATCAACTACACCCTCCTATTCACGGCTTTTTTCACGATTACATCGCCGACCCCAAATCGAATGGATACCAATCTCTCCATACCGTTATTGCCCCTACAGGAACACCCAGTCTGGAAGTCCAGATTAGGACCTACGAAATGGATCGTATTGCCCAGTGGGGCGGTGCTGCTCATTGGGTTTATAAGGGTGCCTCCTTGCCCCCTTCTTTCCAAAAAGAGATGAGCCGATTGAATCGCTTCCGTAGCCGATTTGGGTGGGGTGAACTTAGGGGACAACCAAGAGATTTGGTGGAGGAACTCCAACAAGACTTCTTCAAAGAGAGGTTATTCGTATATACGCCCCAAGGAGACAAGGTCGAACTCCCACGAGGGGCATCTGCTTTGGACTTTGCTTTTGCCATACATAGCCAACTGGGTGCCCGAACCCTTGGTGCACTGGTCAATGGCCGACCTGTCCCCCTCAACCACCCTTTGTCGTTGGGTGATGAAGTCGAGATTGAATCGGGACATGAAATCGTCATTGAACCCGCTTGGAGCGAATGGTTAACGACGACTCAAGGGAAAAGAGAGGTTCAAGCTCATCTGAAGGCAGTAGACCGCACATTGGCTGAATCCTCGGGTAAGAATGCCTTCTTGAAAGTAAGTTCAAGCGAAGGCGTTCACCACCTCCCTCTCCTTTCAGGTCCCTCCTTCCGCTCTTTCTGTCGGTCAACAGGTATCAAAAGCGATCAAGACTTATTCTGGCGGATTGGGACGGGTCAGATTCGTGTGGATTGGGCTGTTCACCGCTTGACGATGCTCTATGAAGTCGGGCAAGAAGGCACTGCTCAAGTGGAAGAGACCGACTACCCGGGTGAATTCCATCTACCCAAGGGGATGGAGGGTGATGCCCAGAGTGGAAGTTGTTGCCACCCTCTTCCAGGTGATGTTCTCGTCGCCGTAAGAGAGGAAAAGGGGCTCGTTGTCCATCGCACGGCTTGCCGAAATGCCAAGGGCGAGCCCAAGAGCTCTCAGGCACGGTGGGGATCCGATTGTCGTCCCCTTTATCAAACGGAGATTCACATTACCCTTGTCAACCGAAAGGGAGCTTTGCTCAATGCCGTCAAATCTCTTTCTGAAGGGGGCGTCAACATCCTTGACCATGAAGTCAAGATTCAAGAAATCAAAAAGGATGTTGGCTTTGCCCGATATACGATTGAGGTCCGAGACTTGGATCATCTTAGGCAGACTCTTGCCCGACTTGACAAAGTTGAAGGCGTAGTCAAAGCGAGGCGTGCTCTTCCCCGTCCCCTATGAAAGCTGTTCTACAACGACACTTGGGTGCTACTCTTCGGTGCAACGAGACTCTCATTGTGGTAAAGGGGGGGCTTCTGCTTCTCTTGGGCTTAGAACGAGGAGATTCTCTCAGCAAAGGGCATTCCCTCTTAGAAAAGGTGGCAAGAACCGCTGTATTTTCAGACAAGGACGGACGCATTTCACTCCCTCCACCCCGAAACACTCCTCTCCTTATTGTGCCCAACTTCACCCTCCCTGCACGGTTCAAAGGGGGTATTCCCGACTTTGGTCGTGCACTCGTTTCTTCTGATGCGCGCCCCTTATTCTCGTACATCGTAGATCGTGCCCACGACCATGGCTTTGAGGCTAAGGGAGGGCCCTTTGGGGCTCAGGTTACTCTCCAAGTCACTCTAGAAGGCCCCGTGACCTACTTCTTTGACCTATGACATTACCTAGTGGACTGACTATTGAAAGGTTGGAACAACCTCCCTTTGGCACCAATACCTACATGATTCAGGCAGAAGGAGAGAGGGGCGTTTGGATTGTGGACCCCAGCGGAGACCCCGCCTCTGTCTTTGGAAAACTCACACAATGGGGCAGAGAGCCAGAACGCATTCTGCTGACCCACGGTCATATGGACCACTGGTTGGGAGCAAGAGCGATTCAAGACCAGTGGGATGTGCCCGTCTACCTTGACCCAAGAGATTTCCACCTGATTGATGCCTCTGCGGGACGCCTCTTTGGGCTCTCCCTGCTCCCCCTACCCCGAAGAGTTACTCCTTATGAGGGCGACACCCTCACTCTTGGCGATCATCAATGGCGCTTGGTGGATGCTCCGGGGCATTCTCCAGGACATCTCCTTTTCTTGGGTGAAGGGCATGCCCTAGTTGGGGATGTTCTATTTCGCGGGAGTATTGGAAGAATGGACCTTCCCGGTGGATGCGAAACGACGATGAAGAAGACTTTGGAAGAAGTCGTTCTGACCTTGCCCCTAGATTACGATATCCTCCCGGGTCATGGTCCCCCCACGACGATGGAACGGGAAAGACGCGAAAACCCCTATCTAAGGAGGGAAGGATGGCTCACGAAATAACAGGTGGAAAACGGATTGCTTGGGCGGGGCGTGAAATGCCTGTCGTCCATAAACTGGCTAAACGGTTTTCTGTGGCAAGACCATTTGAAGGGAAACGGATTACTTGTTGTTTGCATCTGACGACCGAAACTGCGAATCTAGCCGTGGCACTCCAATCAGGCGGTGCCCAAGTCGCCCTTTGTGCCTCAAACCCCCTCTCTACCCAAGATGATGTCGTCGCTTGGCTGAACACCCAAGAGGGGATTGAAGCCCATGGTGTTCGGGGTGATACAAGAGAGGATTATTATGCCCGAATTGACAGAGCATTGAGTTTCCGTCCACACCTTGTGATTGACGATGGAGCCGACCTAGTGACCCGCGTTCACACTCTTTTCCCTGAAATGGCGGATGGTATTGTCGCCGGGTTGGAGGAGACCACCACAGGGGTTATTCGCCTTCGAGCGATGGCTGAAGATAATGAACTTCCTTTTCCGATGATTGCCGTCAATGATGCCGACACCAAACATCTCTTTGACAACAGGTATGGCACCGGTCAATCAACTCTTGATGGCATCCTGCGAGCGACAAATATCCTCCTTTCTGGTAAGACCTTTGTCGTTGCCGGTTATGGATGGTGTGGTCGGGGCATTGCGATGCGAGCCCAAGGGATGGGGGCAAAGGTTGTGGTGACTGAAATCGATGCCGTAAAAGCACTGGAAGCCCATGCCGATGGGTTCCAAGTAGCCCCCATGAAAGAAGTCATTCGCCAAGCGGATATCGTGGTGACTGTGACGGGGTGCAAGGATGTCGTAACGGTAGAGATGCTCCAAGAAGCTAAGGAGGGGGTTCTCTTAGCCAATAGTGGTCATTTCGATTGTGAAATCGCCGTGGCGCATCTCCAAGAGGTTGCCGGAGAGGGCGTACCCGTTCGGAACGAAGTCAAAGCCTACACCCTACCCAATGGACCTACAATTCACCTTATCTCGGAAGGTCGGTTGGTCAATCTTGCTGCTGCCGAAGGACATCCAGCGAGTGTGATGGACCTCTCGTTTGCCACCCAAGCATTGACCTCGGTGTGGGCGATTCAAAACGCCGGCAGTCTTCGTCCCAACGGTAAGAACAGTGTCGTTGAAGTGCCGGACTCTGTCGTGGATGAGGTCGCCACTCTTAAACTGGAGGCTTCGGGCATTTCCATCGATACATTGACCCCCGAGCAGGTCGCATATCTCACGGGCTGGGAGGAGGGCACTTCCTGAACCGTATCCCCCATCTCCTGCCCCAAGGAACTTTGGGATGGTCTCCTCCATTTCAAGTTGATGTTGCCGTCATTCTTGGGTCAGGGTTGGGAACGGGAGTCGTCCAGGGCATGGGGCTTGAAGAGGGTGTTCCCTATTCCTCTATTCCTTTCCTTCCTCCTGTCACTGTTCCTGGTCATCCGGGACTTCTCCTCCAAGATGACTGGGATGGTGTTCGTGTAGCCCTTATGGCGGGGCGATTCCATCTTTACGAAGGTTTGCTCCCTAGAGAAGCCGCCATGACGGCGATCTTGGCTAAGTTGTTGGGAGCTAAGAAACTGATTCAGTTTGCTGCTGTCGGACAAGTCCATCCCGCGATGCCACCGGGTACTTTGGTGGGAATCAACGATCATATAAACCTGACAGGGCGTTCTCCCCTAGAAAAAGTCTCGGTTCGAGGAGGCAATCCCTTCGTTCCTGGTGCATTTCATTCTGAAGTTGGTCGGTTAGCTGGACGCGTGGCTGCCAAGAACAAGGGAGTTCTTTGGCGGGAAGGTGTCTATGCTCAGATGCCTGGTCCGCAGTTAGAGACAGCCTCTGAAGTGGAGATGGTTCGGAGATTAGGGGGGGATATCGTGGGGATGTCTACCGTCCCTGAAGCGATTGCAGCCGCTTACTTGGGGCTGGAACACCTTGGGATGGGAGCCGTTACAAACATCGCTCCTATGCCCCCGGGAAGCGATTCACATAAGGATGTATTACGCGTGGCAGAGCGCATCCAAGAACAGGTGCCAAAGTTCCTCCATTCATTGGTCAAGATTTGGTCATGAAACTCCTGGTAACAGGGGGATGTGGCTTCATTGGAAGTGCCTATCTACGCCTCTTTGTTCCTCAACGCCCGCACAACCACTATACAAACTTGGACTTACTGACCTATGCAGGAAACCCTAAGAATGTGGCGTCTGTCTCCGCCCTCCCTAACTACGATTTTATCCATGGGGATATCCGGGATAACGAGCTCGTTTCTAACTTAGCATCCTCAGCAGATGGCATCATTCATTTCGCCGCCGAGACCCATGTAGACCGAAGTATTGAGTCTTCTTCAGCTTTCGTAACGACGAATGTCGTCGGGACGCACCACATCGTTGAGGCTGCCCGGCATTGTGAGATTCCTCTTTTGGTGGTCAGTACCGATGAAGTTTACGGCTCCTTGGACGAAGATGACCCCCCTACTTCGGAGTCTTCCCCCCTGAAAGGGAGCAGCCCCTATGCCGCAGCAAAAGCAGGTGGTGACCTTCTTGCCTTGGCTTCCCACCGCACTTTTGGTACCCAGGTCTGTATTACCCGCTGTGCCAACAACTATGGACCTTATCAATACCCCGAAAAACTGATCCCTGTCTTGGTGCGACAAGCTTTGGACGGAAAACCCCTTACGCTTTATGGGGACGGAAGAAACCTCCGTGATTGGCTCCATGTTGATGACCACGCCCGTGCCATTGATACCGTCTTTTCAGGCGGCAAATCGGGTGAAGTCTACAATATTGGGGGGGTTCCTCGTAGGAATATTGAGATTGCCAAAGAGGTCTTGATTGCCTGTAACCAACCTCCCGATCAACTTGCCCTCATTTCTGACCGTCCTGGTCATGATTGGCGGTACGCTGTAGATGATAGGAAGATTCGGAGTGAACTGAACTGGAAGCCTCTTATCTCTTTTGAAGAAGGAATGGGTGAAACGATTCAGTGGTATCAATCTCATGAATCGTGGTGGCGCCCCCTTTTGGGAGAGGCGGGGGGGAGACGAGGACTCTTGAACTGATGTATCGAAAAGGGCGTTTGGCTGGATTACTGGGTGCCCTCCTCCTTATTCTCGTTCTGGGTACGGAGGGGTTTATTCAAACAGAAGATCTTGGGAGAGATGAAGCGTTCTACTTGACGATTACAACGATTAGCACGGTAGGGTACGGAGATGTGCACCCCAAGACCAGAGAAGGAAGGGCGTTGGCGATGGTGCTTATTATGGGAGGGATTGCTGTCTTCCTGTGGACTGTGAATGAGGTTACTTCAGCCGTCGCAGATGGTCATTTTCAAGAGCTCCTAAGGAGGACCCGCATGGAAAGAACAATCAATAGACTTCATGGTCATCACATCGTTTGTGGATATGGACGGATGGGAACGCGTGTGACGAAAGAGCTCTTGGCTAAGAGGAGTAAAGTCGTCGTCATCGACATGGATGAGGAATCTCTAGATTCACTTGAAGCAGAGGGGATACCTTTCATCCACGGTGATGCGACGGCTGATGCAACTTTGCTCCAAGCAGGGATCAAGAGCGCCTCAGGTATCGTTGCATGTTTGGGTACTGATGCAGAGAATGTCTTTGTCACGCTCGCGGCACGAAGCCACTCCCCGGGCGACTTGGCCATTGTCGCTCGAGCCTTTTCGGCTGACAGTTTGGACAAACTCCATCATGCGGGAGCGAATAGGGTAATCTCTCCGTTTGAAGTTGCCGGACCTTGGCTTGCTCGTGCTGTATTGAACCCCGAAGAACATGATTTCCTTGAAGTGCTCATGGGGAGTGGGTCGGAGAATCCGTCTCCACTGACGCAGTTTCGGGTGGGCACAGACCCCCCCGCCGGAAAGGCGTTGAGGGAGAGTGGCATTCGCAAAGAGAAAGGGGGAATCGTCTTGGCTATTAGGCGAGACGGAAAGACCCATTTCAACCCCGAACCCGATTTCGTTCTCGCCCCTAACGACCTCGTTTTCCTCCTTGCTCAAGGAGCGTAATCGGCTTGTCTAGGCGGCTCCTTATCGTGGAGGCAGCTTACTTGGGCGACCTCGTCATGACGACCCCTCTCATGGGCGCTGCCTTACGAGACAAGTGGGAAGTGCATGTCGCGATTAGACGCTCCTCTGTGGGCGTATTGGAGGGGTTGATTCCCCAAGAGCAGATTCATATCCTCCCCTCCCATTTTCTCTCGGCACAGAAAAAACTGCAATCGATTCGACCCCAGTTGACGATTGTCACCCATCGAGCCCACTCCTCCGTCCTTGCGGCTCTTGGGGTAAGTCCGCGTTGGGGTTACGGTGGTGGTCGGTCTCTCTTGCTGTCAGGGACTGTTCGATTTGACCCGATGGCTCATCGCGTAGAAAACCACATCAATCTGGGCAGAGCAGCTGGGCTTGCCCTCCCTATGGATGAACCCCTCGTTTTACGGACTACGGCTGGGGATTCTCCATCACTTCCTGAAGGAGCTTTGGTCCTAAACCCCAATGCTTCGTGGCCTGAAAAAGCTTGGACCACTCCTCGGTGGGTACGCCTTGCGAAAGCACTGGGAGAGAGATTGAGTGTTCGTCCCGTCGTTGTAGGAGGACCTAATGATAGAGAAAGATGCTCTGCGATTGCAAATGGTTGCGGTGGGATTGACCTAGGGGGCAAGACCGACTTGCCTATGCTCAAGCGCGTCTTGGAACGCGCTCGTCTTCTGATTAGCCATGATTCTGGTCCCGCTCACATCGCCGCTGCTTTGGGCACACAAGTCATTTCTGTCTTTGGTGCGACCCACCCAGAACTCGTCGGTCCATGGCCCCCACGAACGGGATTCGTTCTTTCTTCCCCAAGAGCGAAATCTCCTCCCCCTCCAAAAGGAAAGAGAGAACGGTGGATTGACGGAGTCCACTGGAAACATGTCGTAGCACTCGCATCCGAACTATGGGTATAAGACTTCTCTTTGGAACGACTTCTAAGGGGAAATGGTCGGAGGCAAGCCAAGCACTTCCATCACTAGAGGTTCTCTTTCCTAGAGATTTGGGACTTGAGGGGGAACCGATTGAAGACGGAGCGACTTTTGCAGAGAACGCTCGAATCAAGGTCCACTGGTATGCCTCCGCAAGTGGAGAGCGCCTCGTCTTAGCCGAAGATGCGGGATTGGTCGTTGATGCATTGGGAGGAGCGCCCGGGGTCTATTCCTCTAGGTATGGTCAGGATGACGCTTCTCGAAACCTTCGCCTTCTTGAAGAATTGGAGAAAGTTCCAGCGGAAAAACGGACCGCCACCTTCGTCTCCCTCTTTGCCCTTTGGGTCGGTCCCGCAACGACCTTATTGTGGGAGGCTAGGACAACCGGTTTTATCCTAGATGCTCCTAAAGGAGAAGGTGGTTTTGGGTATGACCCTCTCTTCTTTCATACAGGTCTGGGAAAGAGTTTTGCTCAAGCCTCAATCCCCGAAAAAGCATCCGTTTCCCATAGGGGAAAGAACCTTGATTCACTCAAAAGGTGGCTCAAAGGATGGAGGCACCCCACCCGTCCTTATCGTCCTTAGGTTCTCTTACTTTTCCTCAGTCGCGGAGGAATGGGATGAGTTTGGCTCGCGTAGCCACACCGATACCTTTTACCGATGTGAGGGTATCTACAGAGAGATTTCCCTCTTCTCTTGCTGCTATGATCTTTGCCGCTTTGCTGGGACCGATACCCGGTAACCAATCTAGCTCTTCAGCGGTCGCCGTAGATAAAGAGAGTTGCGTCGCTTCAATCAACAACCGCTCCAAATCATCCACGGCTGAATGGTCCACGCCGTGCTGATGTTGAGCAGCTCTCTTGAATGCATCCTTCAAAAGGGAGTCAGGAGTCTCTGATGCCATCTCTTCCATAATCGCCACAAAAGCGGCGTGGTTATCTAGATGTCCTCTCTTTGCAGTCCTAAAAGCTGCCAAACGAGTCCACGCCTCGTCAAAAACGCCCCCCATCAATTCCGTTGAACCCTCTCCCATGACAAAGTCGCCAAAAGGAGTTTGGAGCTTTTTTCCTCCCTCCACTTGGATGGTGAATGGTTGGGACATCGGGCTGAGAGACTGAATATACGCCAAAACAGCTCGCATGTTCTCCATCGGGAACGTCGCTGGCGAATAGATAGGGGGCATTGTAGGGGGCCAAGGCTCGATACAGGTTTCTTCAGAGACCACTTTACACGCAATCGCTTCGGCAGGGTGATGAATGCTGTGAAAAATATAGTGGTCATCAACCAAGACCTTTGAACCATCATCAAGGGTCTCATACCGCCCCCACAATCCTTTCCAAGAGGGTCCAACGATCGCGGAACCATCCACACTGTGACATGCTTGGCAAGCGATGGGCGTAGCAGAAAGCCTCAAATCTGCCCCTTGGGCAACGAGTGCAGGATCTGGTGAAAAGGGGAGAAAGAGAACTTGATCACCTTCTTCAATGACCAAGGCGGGAGGGGAAGCGACCCATTGCCCCCCCTCCATACTGACAGCGACTGTATGTGTTGATGCCAAAAGGGCAACCCATCCTAAATAGAGTCTCATTGAATCAATCCTCCTAAATCTTCTTCTTTCTCTTCAGGGATTTGGGGCAACCCCGCCCCTTTCAATGCACCACCTTCAACACCCTCCAAAGCATCTATCCATCCCGGAATGTCTTGGACCACAAAAGCGAATCTCACTCTACCCTTTGGTGTAATTCCCGTAACGATAAGATGACGCATCGATTGCCCCAAAAACTGAGTGCCCAACGTAGCAGTCTCTAACTCTGTCAACGACAGCTCTACTTCTCTCCTCGGAAAGCCTCGCATGAAGGCGACTTTCTTCTTTGATAGGAGCAGCGTACCTTTCGCCATCCCTTGCCCCAGCCCCAGTGATTCTCGCCCCAAATACCCTGCGCCATTCTCTAAGCGGATAATGCCATCGCCTCTGTGAAATGCTAGAAATCTCCGCAGCTCTAATCGTGCCGAAACCGCAAGAACACTCCACAAGACCCCCAAGAACAAGGGCACCAATAGGTAAAGGCGTGTCGATAGCCAAAACCATACATCAGCTAGGGGAAACATAGATCTATTCTAAGAACCCCCAACGATCTTCTTGAAATCTCCAAAGAGGGGAAGGCTATCTCGGGGACCTGGAGCCGCTTCTGGATGGTATTGGACCGAGAATACCGGCTCTGATTGATGAGCCAACCCTTCCACAGTGCCATCATTCAAGGCAGTATGAGTGACGGATAAAC
>JACNFQ010000002.1 GCA_014384545.1 bacterium
TGTCCGCAATGCCGCCAGTAAGTCTCCCAAAGAGGACTCATCAGTTAGGGTCTCAAACTCTCGATCCATCACATCTTGGATGGAGATCCCCCCAGAGGGAACCGTCGATCGCTCTGGGTGTGTGGGTTCTAAGAAGGGGGATTGGTAAAGGTTGGGGGTCCCGAGTAGGTCTCGTGTCCAGACCGAACTAAAGACAGCTATTCCAACCAAGAGGAAGGCCGAAGAAGAGCCCGTTAGCTCGTAAGCAAGGATGATGAGGGCAAGAGGAGCATGGGTAACAGCGCCAGCGACGGCAGCTGCTCCCCCCGCTGCCAAACCCGAACCGGGCGGCAACCCGATCCATTGTTCTACCAAAAAACCCAACGCGAGACCGATGCTAAGGCTAGGACCAAACAATCCACCAGCCCATCCCGCGGCGAGGCAGACCGCGGTCAGGAGCACTTTCCCCCCCACAAAAGTGAGTGCCATAGTGGCACTTGGGGGTGAGGACAGCATCGATGAAATCGCGCCGTATCCTCCCCCTAAGAACTGGGGGGCATAGATTGAGACTAGGGTCAAGATGATGCCCGCCCCCAAAGGGGACCATTTCCTAGGTCCCTCCTTTGATCCTAGGGAATGAATCGTCTTAGAGTACAAAGAGCCCACAGCACCAGCCAATACTCCTAAGAGCAAGAAAGGGAGAATGTTGTCAAGGGAGGCATTAGGTAAGGGGGGGAGATGGTAGTCAATCGTGTCAGGAATCCCTGTAGCGATAAGTGTGGCACCCAATGCGGCAATAACCATCGGACCAAGTGTCAAGTGGACTTCTTCTACCAAGAGTTCCACAGCAAAGACGATTCCTGCAATAGGGGCACCATAGATGCTCGCAATGGAGGAAGCGACGGCGGCAGCAATCAACCTGAAAAGCTTTCGGGGGGCAAGATGGAAAAGGCGACCCAACCACGAGGCAATTCCTGCAGCCACATGAGCAATCATTGATTCTCGACCCACAGACCCCCTACCAGCAATCGAGAGAAACGACAACCCCAACTTAGCTAGACCATTGTTCAGTGAAAGACGACCCTTTCCTTTGAATACAGCATGGAGAATCCCCGAGAATCCACGAGGGTCTTTGAAAGGGAGTTTGGCTAGAAAGAGGGTGAGAAGAGCACCCGCAATCAAGGGGAGAAAGTGGGGCGTCCAACTCCCGAAAGGAGAAACGAGTGAATCGCCCAAGTGGGCAGCAAAACGAGCTAACCGATGGAAAAGTGTAGCCAATCCGCCTGCCGAAAGACCGACAATAGCGGAAAGAAAGAGGAGGAATCCTTTCGTTTCCTTGACTCCACGAAACTTTCGGAGCATGGGTGGAATTGTTCGTTGAGGAGCCATGGGGGGATGTTAGCATTCTCTGTGGTGGATTCTGCACATCGTCAAACCGATTTGGTCTCTCGACACCGTGAAGGTTGGGAAGCACTCGTTGCGGAACTAGAAGCACCCGCAGAGGGCTCTATCCAAGATGTCCGCCTTGGTATTCTGGGAAGGGTATTGACGAGACGAGTAGATCCTCGGGTACTCGTTTCGCCAGGATGTACTCGAACAATTCCATTTCCGCACCAAGTAGCCACCTGCCATCGGGTCATCAACCATATGGATGGGCGAGCAATCTTGGCTGATGAGGTCGGGTTGGGAAAGACGATTGAAGCAGGCATGATTCTTACCGAGTATCTATTCCGGGGAGAAGCGAATCGTGTTCTTGTGATTACACCAGCGGGATTGACGACTCAGTGGCAAGACGAGTTGTTGGACAAGTTCAACCTCACATTCCCCATTGTGGATGGTCGCTCGGGCGTCGGAATGGTGGAAGGGGTCAAAGGGCATCCTCGTTTGATTACCTCTCTTCCCTTCGCAAAAAGACCGGAAGTCAGAGGCGCATTCTCAGAGATTTCTTGGGACCTAGTCATTGTGGACGAGGCGCACCATCTTAGAAACCCCACCACATTGAACCATCGGTTTGTCCAGTCTCTATCAGCAAAAAGGCTCTTGCTTCTGACGGCGACGCCACTACAAAACAGCCTAACCGAGCTCTTTACTTTGGTGGACTTAGTATCTCCTCACATCGTGGATGGTAGCGACTTGCCCAAGCGATTGAATCGATCAATCCCCCCCGAGGATGTCGTCGCGCTTCGCCGTGCTCTATCGGGGGTGATGTTGCGAAATCGACGGTGCGAGGTGGCGGGAAAAGGGCGGCTTCCTCCCCGTACAGCTAGGACTTTACGCGTCCGTCTATCGGGGTCAGGAAAAGAGCTTTATGATGCGGTTAGTCGGTATGCCGTAAAGGGGTACCGGAAGAGTGTCGCCTCCAAGCACTCCGCTTTTGGGTTTTTCCTCATGGGTATTCAGCGGATGTTGACCAGTTCGGTCGAGGCACTGGTCGGCAGTCTGAAAAGGCGTATCAAAAAGCTGAAGATGCACTTGGGGGTTCGCCAAAAGGACTTGGTCAAAATCCGGGAATTCCTTCCTGAATGGGAAACGGGGAAACCGGTATCGAAGAGGATTAGGCGGCAACTAGAAAAAGAGATTGAGACTCTTGAGGGCTTGGTCCGATTGGCAGGGAAAGTGGAACGGCACCCCAAGAAATCTGCGCTTCTGCGCTACTTACGAAAGTTGTTTCGGGAAGGGGATGGCGATCACGGGGCTGCAGTTGGCCTCGGCGTTCGCCGCCCTCGTCAACGGGGGCCTCGCGGTTCAGCCTCACCTCGTGACCGAGGTGCGCGACACCGACGGCCTCGTGGTGGAGGACCGGCGACCTCCGGTCGGCGACCGGCTGATCAAGGAGTCCACCAGCATCGCCCTGCGCGAGATGCTCGGGTTGGTCGTCCAAGAGGGCGGCACCGGCGTCCGCGGGCGGCTCGAGGATGGCAGCGAAGCCGAGGA
>JACNFQ010000053.1 GCA_014384545.1 bacterium
GGAGGGCGAAACAAGAGGGGAGAAAAGGTCATGATCTCCTCCGCCAGTTGGGTACAACGGGCATCCAGACACCCATCCGTTGGGAGGGGGGGGAACTTGTAGGTACCCACAGTCTCCATGATACAACTCTTGAACTCTCTGATCCAGAAGGTCCTACAGTCCACAAAAAGTGGATGACCGCTTTCAACACACATAGTGGTAAGGCTATTCTTCATAAAACGCCGTGGTCTCTCTTTAGCGATTTCTTTGAACGCATCACGCCTAGGGGTGAGGAGCTATGGGTTACGAACGGCCGAGTCAATGAGTTATGGCAAAGTGGGTTTGACGATGAAAAACGTCCCTTTATTATGGACAGGTGGCCGGAGAACTTCTTTGAGATTCATCCCGACGATGCTAAGGTGCGGGGTATTGAGAGTGGTGATAGACTTCGGATCGTCAACGAAGATGTCCTTATCCAAACGGGTGGGTTTGTTGCTCAAGAAGATGGTGACCTCTCCTACACCGCACTAGAGAAAAAGGGACACATCCGCATAGGTAGGGGAGAGACTGAGGGGGTTGCCATTGTCACCACGGCAACGAAGAAGGGAGTTATCTTTACCAACTTCCTCCACCCAAAACATGCAGCGAACGCCCTCGTCCACCGGGTCCCAGACCCCCTCACAAATCGGTATCGGTTTAAGTTAGGAAAGGGGATCATTACAAAGATAGGAGAGAGCCCCTACAAGGAGGATCTCTCCCAAATGACATTCGCCCCTAGAGACCTCTAACAGATGGACGCTCCTGTTCTATCGATTGTGGGTCGCTCGGGTAGTGGAAAGACGACATTGGTAGAAGGAGCTGTAAAGGAGCTCTCAAGGAAAGGTGTTCGGGTAGCCGTAGTAAAACATACCCATAAAGCGCTAGACATCGACACCAAAGGGAAAGATAGTTGGCGGTTTAGAGAAGCCGGTGCATCACGAACTGTCCTTGCAGGGCTGAACTGGACGATGACCCAAGAATCTGCCTCATCGATTCACGATATCCTTGAGAGGGAGCGACTGGGTGTTGACTTGGTTCTTGTGGAGGGGTTTAGTCGAGATGGTCTGCGTCCCCGCATTGAAGTTCTTGCTCCTGGACGCGAGCCCTACCTTCCCCCCGAAGAAGTTGATGCCTATCTTGTCCGAGGGAATGGTCCAACTCTCCCTTTGCAACACCCTTGGCGCCCCGCTACGACAGCTGAACTCCTTTCCGTCATTACAGAAATGACGGGGCTTCAAGTCCACTAGGATTCCCCTCCTCGTGTCAGATACTCCCTGTCCCAAATCGGAGGCGTTGCGCCTTATCAATACCGCCGAACGAGATGCACGGTGCGATGCTGCCCAATTGGGCATTGTGGGGGGGTTGGTCTCTCTCCTTATAGGAGGGGTCATCGCTCTTACACCTTGGGGGCAGAGTGCGGTGGGGCTAAAGGCGGCGTGGTGGTTTTTCGTGCCGGGCTTCCTCGTTCCACCCGTTCTAGGCGCTTCGGGGTTTTTCATACCCGTTGTCTCTACAAAGCGTATCAATCTGGCTCGTTTGCGGACAGCACTTCACATCACTTTCATTGCCATACCACTGGCAGCCTTCTCATCGGCTTTTGTTTGGACAGGTATTTGGCACGGCGCCCTCGTCATGCTCTTGGTGGGTAGCGTCATGGCGGTTAGCTCATTGGTTCCTGCCATCATGTGGAGCTTTCCCCCTCAGGCCGCACTAGGCATTGCACTCCCTTCATGGTTGCTCTCTACCCTCCTTTGGATCAAGGCTGGGTGGGGCTATCCAGGTTGGGTGGGGTCTCCTTATACATGGGGTCGCCAACCCCTTTTTACACACCTCCTCCTTCCCGGTTTTGCGTTGTTGGCGATGATGGGTATCCAGATTGCAATGGGGGCAAGGTTGCCCTCTAAGCGGCCCTTATTTCCTGAAAAAATTCGCCTTGCCTTTTGGGTAATGGGTTCATCGTTGCTCGTTGTGGGATTGGGGGTAAACTGGTCGCTTCTTCCTTGGGCGGGGGGTCTGTTATTGGCGACTTGGCTCTTTCACCTATACCCCCTCGTTCGTTTCTTCTTCCCTTTGACACGGGGTGAAGCGTCCAGTAAGAGGAATAGTGCCGAGGGTTTTCTTTTGGGGTGGTCTACTTTAGGCATCGGTTTGGTCTTGGGGCTGTTGATGGGGCTGAAGCCCGGTCTAATGCCCTCGCTACGCACCGTCCACCTTCACCTGAACCTGATGGCCGGCGTTCTACCCATCCTGTTGGGGGCTGCTGCCCATCTTCTCAATGGCGCCCTAGGTCTAGAGAGTCGCCAACGCACTCTAGGCATTGCCCTTCGTTTCGCGTGGATTGGGGGCGTTCTTTTTTCGTTTCGCTCCCTTTTTCCCCTTGCCTCCCCCCTAGGCGGTACGCTCCATTTAGCCGCTGTGGCTTGGACCATCACTCTCCTCCAAGCCAAACCCACGACCTAGTCTTCACGAATGTCTCGTTTTGGTCTCTCAAGAGGCTGAAAGTGTCAATTTGGTGATGACCGACTCCTCTCAACTCTAGCCCCTTCCCAATTCGTCTATAGTGGCACTCAAGCGGAAAGGAGGGTGTGATGACTAAAGAAAAGAAGTCAGGTACTCGGGTAGGTCCAAAATGGGGACAGGTTACCCGTCGCACCTTCCTCCAAGGAGTCGCGGCGACCTCGGGTGCAGTGGCTGGCTCATCGCTCTTTGGCGACCTCATTACCTTGTCACCACTCCCCGGAGAATCGCCCAAGCCCCTGCATGAAGACTGGATACCCACGACTTGCTGGATTGGAAAACAAGAGTGCGGAATGCTCGCTCGGAGAATCAATGGCCATGTCGTCAAGTTGGAGGGGCTCCCTGCGCACCCGCGCAATCGTGGAACACTTTGCCCCAAGGGGATTGCCCAAATCCAGGCGCTTTACGACCCCAATCGCGTCAAGGCACCTCTTCTCCGTACAAACGAAAAAGGCGTAAAGGGTACGTGGCGGGAGATTTCTTGGGATGATGCTTTGGACTTGGTAGCCGAACGCATTGGGGAGGCGCGGGACCGCGATCCGTCCCTCTTCGTATGGCAGAAGGGGCGGAGCAAGGCTAAGCCTCTCTACGACAAGGCTTTTGTGGGTGCTACCGGAGCCCTGAAACTCCACCACGGTGCATTCTGCTCCGATGCAGGATACCGTGCGATGGAGTACACAATTGGGATGCATGGGGTGATGCATCCAGATTTCAAACATACGCAGTATCTCCTCTCTTGGGGATGGAACATCACGGGTGGTGGAGGAAATAAGTACTGTTGGCTTACCTGGGCACAGCAACTGGTGGAGGCGCGGCAGAGGGGGCTACGCGTTATTGATATTGATCCCCGTCTTCGAAGCGCTGCCCACTTTGCCGATGAATGGCTTCCTGTCCGTCCAGGAACGGACATGCCCCTCGCTCTCGCCCTCTGCAAGGTGCTCATTGATCAAGACACGATTGACCGTCCTTACCTCACCACCTACACGAACAGCTCCCATCTGCTCCAAGAAGACGGTTCCTTCCTCCGGGACGATGAGGGCTCCCCGTTGGTTTGGGACGAAGAAACGGAGACGCCCCGACCCTTCGGCTCGGAGGGGATTTCTCCAGCACTGGAGGGGGTTTACTCTTGGGATGGTGCTCAGGTCCGCACCGTCTTCAGCTCCTTCAAGGACCATATCTCCACAGCCACACCTGAATGGGCTGCGGAGATTACAGGCATCCCAGCCAACCAGATTCGGAAAATCGGGAGGGAACTTGGCGACAATGCGATGATTGGATCCACCATTGAGATTGAAGGTCACACCCTTCCCTATCGACCTGTAGCGATCATGGCTTACCACATGTCCCAACAAGAGTTGGGGTTCCAGGCGTTGCGGGCTATGACTTTTATTCCTATGCTATTAGGGGCGATTGGTGCTGTAGGTGGACAGTTTACCGACCTCACTTGGAAAGAACACAAAAACTGGAAGAAGTTAGACAACATTGAGATTACCGACACCCCCAACATCACCCTAAAGGGGTCCAAGTACTACCCCATCAACAGCAACAACTCCTCCCTTGTCGCCCATGTGATGAAGGATCCCCTACGGTACGGCGTCTCGGGGATTCCTGAGGTCGCCCTCCTTCACCATGTCAACCCTTTGGGCTCGTTCCCCGACCAAAAGGCGAACCGGGAAGCATACGCAAAGCTAAAGTTTGTAGCTGTCATTGATCCTTGGCTCTCCTTGACGGCCGACCTCTATGCGGATGTCGTTCTCCCCGCCTCCACTCTAGAAAAGTATGAGGGTCCCATGAAGGGGACCGACCAGTATGAGGATGCCGTGGCACTCCGTATTCCCCCTATGGAGCCGATCTTTGATACTAGGAGTGAAATCGAGATTTACCTTGATCTCTGCGAGCGATTGGGCGTCCTCAATGGTGAGAAAGGATACCTTGCCCTAGTCAACAAGAACCTCAAGTTGAAGCCCCCTTATACCCTCCCGCTTGACAAGAAACCGACTCCACGCGAAATATACGACATTTGGGCAAAGGGACAAGGGATCAAGGAGGGGGTCGCCTTCTTTGAGGACAACGGTGTCCTGCTAAAGGGTGCTGTGCCCGCCTCCAAGCGGTATCCCATGGCGATGGATACACCCTTTGGAGGCGTCGTCCCCCACCGTCTTTACGGGGAATCGCTACTGGGATACGCCCGAAAGATGGAGGAGAGGGGCGCCCCCGAAATCTACTGGCGAGACTATACGCCTTTCCCAGTTTGGAGGACCCCCACTCTGGAAGGTTCCCCAGCGAAATATGACCTTTATCTAACCAGTTTTCACAAGATAGAGTTCAAGCAATCACGCACCCCGATTCCCTTCGTACGAGAACTCGCTCCTACGCAGGTACTTGAGATCAATCCAAGTGCAGCAAGAGCCCGTGGACTTGAGGATGGAGACAGAGTCCAGGTAGAAAGCCACAATGCCGTCACAGGAGAGACCCGTAAGATTGAGACAACGGTGCGTTTCAGGGAGTCTATCCGACCCGATGTGGTGGCGATGCCCCACCATTACGGAGAACATACCAAACACCCATGGGTAGATGGCACAGGTCCCACCCCCAATACCCTTTTCTTCACAGGGGAAGGGTATGTAAGTAATACAGCCGACCAAACCTACTTGGTCAAGGTGAGGGTCTCCAAGGCCCCAAGGAGGTAGGAGATGGCACGATACGGAATGGTCATTGATCTCTCAAGATGTCACGGTTGCCGTGCATGTATGGTGGCGTGTAAGGTGGAGAACAACACACCCAAGGGGAGTTTTTGGAACTATGTCTTCCGGTTCGAGGAGGGGGTCTTCCCCGAGACTCGAGTCTCTTTCCTCCCTCGCCCTTGTATGCACTGCGACAACGCCCCTTGCGTGAAAGTCTGCCCTGTGGGATCCCGCCACAAGACGCTTGAGGGGCTTACCCTCACTGATTGGGATCGATGTATTGGGTGTCGGTACTGCGAGGTCGCCTGCCCCTATGGCGTGAACTGCTTTAACTGGAAAGATCCAAAAAAGAACAGGTATTTGGACTGGAGTGACCCCTCTTTGGAGGGGGTAGAGTTGTCCCACGGCATGCCCTATGCCAACCCCGACCTAGACCTTCCACAAGGAAGTCAGGGAAGGCACACTGCTGGGGGCGGTCGGATGAAGGGCGTGGTGGAGAAATGTACCTTTTGCGTCCATAGGTTAGAGAAGGGGCTTCTACCTGCTTGCGCCGCAAACTGCCCTGTTGGGGCGTTGGTCTTCGGCGATCTGGACGATCCCGAGAGCCCTCCCTCCCAGCTTCTGAGGGAGAAGCCTCATTTTAGGCTTCTTGAAGGGGAAGGAACCGAGCCGAGGGTCTACTATGTCGGAGGCGCCCCTCCCACCACAGCCTCTCGGCAAATCGAAGCGGTCAAAGCGAGGGTTGAACGATGAACGAAAAGAAAAGACTCCCTTTCGGGATGGGTCGGCTGGGCACAAAATGGTGGGTCCTAGTCGGGGTTTCCCTCACTCTAGTCACTCGGGGCATCATCGCCTACTCCCAACAAGCCTCAGAGGGGGAAGTCGTAACGGGGATGCGCGATATCGGACCGATGGGGGGCGCCGCCTGGGGACTATACATCGTCTTTGTGGTCTATTTCGTCGGAATCAGCTTTACGGGCATCTGTCTTGCCAGCCTTATCCGTCTCCTAAACCTAAAGGTCCTTCGCCCCATCGTTCGACCTGCTGAAGTGATGACGGTCATTGCCCTTATCCTCGGTGCACTCGCTATCCTCGCCGATGTGGGACAGCCCGGACGCGCTTTTCTTATGCTCTTGAAGTACGCCCGACCCCAATCCCCTTTCTTTGGCACATTCGCCATGGTCATTTCAGGATATCTCTTCGGTAGCCTCGTCTACCTCTACCTCCACGGACGACCCGACGCAGCTGTTCTTGCCAAGCGACCAGGTCTTCTTCAGCGGTTCCATAGGTGGTGGGCTGCCGGATACGGGGACACCCCTCCCGAGAGGGCACGACGGGTGCGAAGTTCTTTCTGGCTATCCGTAGCCCTCCTCCCACTACTGATCACAGCGACATCGACGCTGGGGTTCGTCTTTGGCCTCCAAGGGGGGCGTCCCGGATGGTTCGGCTCGCTCCAGGCTCCCGGTTTCGTGGTCATGGCAGGACTCTCAGGCGTAGGGGTCCTCATCCTTATCGCTGCTGGACTTAGACAGGCACTGGGGGAGAAGGAGCGGTTGAACCTAGAACTATTCCGGTGGCTTGCTGACTTCCTCCTTGTCCTCCTAGCAGGGTACCTCTATTTCCTCGTGGTGGAGTGGCTAACCAACTCCTATGCAGCCGGCCCCAGCGAGTCCCTCGTCTCCCAAGCGATTCTTGCAGGGGAGAATGCGTGGATCTTCTGGGGGTCGGTCGCTTTTCTCACCCTTCCTGCGTTCCTCCTTCTACTCCAGCGGTTGCGTGGAAGGGTCAGTCTTCCCCTCATCGTGGCTTGCGGGGTGATGGTCAACCTAGCAGCGATTGCAAAGCGGTTCCTCATCGTCGTTCCCTCGCAAACACATGGCATGCTCCTTCCCTACTCCACGGGCTCCTACACGCCCTCCCTAGTGGAGTGGGAAATCGTGATCGGATTGGTGGGATTAGGAGGGCTTCTCTTCGCCCTCTTCGTAAAGGGATTCCCTATCCTTGAGTTAGACAGGGATTATCTGGGAGGCACAAAATGAACAGAACCGCGATCGCAATCTGGATGGTGGTGGCTGGATTCTCACTCCAGTTCTTCGCCTATTTCCGTTGGGCAGCTCCTCTGGGAGCTCCGACAAGTCCGGCCTTCAGCGACCCACGCATCCCCTATGCCCCGGCTGCCTTTATTTTCGGCGTGATGCTCGTCTTCCTCTCCGCCGTTGTCTACGAACTTCAGGGTGGTGGGGAGGGAGAATCTGATGGCTGAGTTGGCTGCTGCAGAGGCTCGAGCAAAGGAGGCTCTCTATCGCCTGGGGGCTGCGGTCTTCCTTTACCCGACCCCTGAACAACTGACACGCCTCAAGGAGGGAGCAATCCGCCTTGATTCTGGAGAGGGGCCTCTCTCCCCCTCGTTGGCAGATCTGGTGGGAATCATCAAGAGGATTCGCCCCTCACTGAGCCTCCCTCTTGAAGAAGCCTACTGTCGCCTCTTCCGTGTGAATCCCCCTGCCCCGCCCTATGAATCACATTACATTGATAAGGCAGGGCTGGGGGCGGGGGGGATTGCGGCTACCTTAGAGGAAGAGTACGCCACTGTGGGACTTACGCCCAAACCGTCCCTGAATGAGCCCCCCGACCACCTCTCCATGGAGATGGAGTTCCTTGCCCATCTCTCTGGGAAAGAGGCAGCAGCTTGGGAGGAGTGGAATCCGGAGGTTGCCCTTGATTGGAGAGAAGAGCGGCGGGGATTCCTAAACCGCCATCTCGCCCAGTGGCTCTCCTTGTTCCAGGAAAAGGTACTCCCAAACAGTCCGCCCACCATCTATAGTTCCGCTCTTCGGATGGCAGAGGAATTGCTCGCCGTAGAGATTGAGAGATCCCCTGTAAAGAAGAGCACTAGGGAGACTTGTCTCAATCCCGTCTTTTCTGAGCCACGAGACACGAGAGATGAGGGAAGTGCATCTATACTCCCTCATCTCTGTAAGGGCGATCGAATAAAGCCCTCGGAGCAAACTTGACCTAGGAGGTTATGTTGTGAGAAAGATATTGCTGATGGTGATTCTTGCCCTTGGAGGTCTAGCACTCCAGGCAGGAGAGATTGACTTTTCGGGTATCTCGTTCTTGAGGTATCGTAACTTTATTGAAGGAGGTAGCCAAGACGGTATCGATGCGTTTGATGTGAACCGCGTCTATTTCAACGTAAAAAGCAAGATTGGCGATCGGTCACGATTTCGGTTTACAACGGATATCAACCGAGTAACGGGCGAAAACCGTTATCTCAGAACACGCGTCAAATACGCTTGGTTTGGCTACAAACCGATCGGTTCTGAGGGAGAGTTCAAGTTTGGGCTTATCCCTACCCCCTTTATAGGGATGGAAGACGGAAACTGGAAACACCGCTTTGCCTACCAAAGTGTCTCCGACCAAGAGGGGTGGCTAGATAGTGCCGACTTTGGAGCGTCTTGGAGTGGAAAGGGTGGGAACTTTTCCTATACCGCATTCGTTGCCAACGGCGAAGGGTATGGTGGTTCCCCCGCCGGCACGGGTGAAGTTGCGGGTGCCCTCTTGACTTATAAGTCTGAGGGGGGGTTATCACTCTCTTTGTATGGCCAAGACGGGCGAGAAAACAGTGGGGGCGGAGATGTGCAACGAGGAAGGCTTATCGGAAACCTGACCTATTTGGGAGACAACTGGATGATCGCTGGTTCTTATGGCTCTGGAGAAGGCTTTGGAGGAGTAGCTAACACCGATATTGATGGATGGTGGCTTTATGGAAGTGTGGACTATGCCACCGACTGGGACTTGTTCTGGAGGGTTCGACAAACATCAATAGATGACCCGACGGCAGGAACAGGAGAAGTGGAAGAGACCGCTTGGATTTTGGGTGTTGCCCACCAAATGGATAGGAATCTTCGTCTCTCCCTTGATCTCCAATCGACCTCTTTTGACAACGCAATCGGGGTTGACCCTGCTGATCAAGTCGTTCTCTTCGCCCATGTGGAGGTCAAGTTCTAGCGGATTGAGCTAGGGTTTCATCATCCCCAAGGAGTAACGAGGGATACTCTAGGGTGTTATCATTCCCCTATGATAAAACCTCGCGTTGCCACCCTTGGCTTCTCTATTCGACAGATACGGAGGTTGCGCACATTGCTGGTGGGGGCAGAGATTCTGACTGCCAGTCCGGGGCTGTGGGAACCCACGCCCCAGATTCTTCAACTCAAGCCAGACCTTGTCCTTATCTCCTGCGAAGGGGAATCTGAGGTTCGTGTTTGTGAGGCTTGTAAGGATATCAAACAGTCTGGTATCCCTGTTCTTATTGTCCAATCCGATACACTTCTAGAAAAGAGGCTAAAAACCCTCAGTCTCTCATCCGCCTCCATGGACATAACCCACACCGAAGAGATGTTGAAGGCGTGGGTTGCCCTGCGCAGACGAATGCCCGCTAAACTGGGCAATGTCACAATCGACCCTGATGGAAGACGGTTATGTGGACCCGAAGGGGATATAAGCTTGACGCCCACCGAGTTCCAAGTCTTAGACATGATTGTCGCCGCGGAAGGGCATTTGGTAGATAGACAACAGATTCTTGAAGGTGTATGGGGCATCCAAAGTGAGGGCTCTACGGGGCATGTGAAACATGTGGTGTGGATGTTACGAAACCGCCTCCTTTCAGCAGGGGGGACTGGGAAAGAGCTTCAGACAGTTCGTGGACATGGTTACCGTGTTGCCGAAGCGTTTCTTCCCCAAACAACGAGCCTTCAGCCCTCTGCCTCTTCGTCATAGGTCTCAAAGAGGTCTAGAAATAGCTTTTCTGATCATAAGGACAGAGGAATCCGATAGATTACACCTATGAAGGAAGAATGATTGAATTGAAAAACCACACTTTGCCCGAGGGGGCTTTTGAAGGTGTCCGTTACGAACTTAGATCCGTATTGGATCAAGCAGGAAACCGGGTCCCTCACCTCCATAACGCTTGGATCGTTCTGGACAATCCTGACCAGTACAACAGTTACACCACAGAAATGGTCAAAGAGGTCATCCTTTCATTCCGCCGGGCTTCGTCCGACAGGAGCGTTGTCGCCGTCGTCTTTACAGGGGTGGGGCACCAGGCCTTCTGTACGGGTGGAAACACCAAAGAGTATGCCGAGTATTACGCCGGAAACCCCCAAGAATACCGCCAATATATGCGCCTTTTCAACGATATGGTTTCGGCGATTCTTGGGTGCGACAAGCCCGTCATATGTCGGGTAAATGGAATGCGTATTGGGGGTGGGCAAGAGATTGGGATGGCTTGTGATTTTTCGGTCGCCCACGATCTAGCTCGGTTTGGTCAGGCAGGTCCGAAACATGGCTCGGCTGCCATCGGGGGTGCTACCGACTTCTTGCCCCTCTTGATTGGTGTAGAGCGCGCCTTAGAAAGTGGCACCCTTTGTGAAGTTTGGTCTGCCCACAAAGCCCATCGGCTGGGGATGCTAACCGAGATCGTTCCCGCCTTGAAAGTTAATGGCGACTTTGTTCCTAACCCTCTCGTTGAGACGGCTCAATACTTGGACGCCTTCGGTCGAATCATCCATGGCGAATCGAAGACGGGCGATGCTCTTCGCGAAGGAAAGGGTGTGCTTAAACAGGGGGAAGTTTCGCTTGAATTATTGGACGAAGCCGTCGACCGCCTATCTACAAAGTTTCTTATGACCTTCCCCGACTGCCTCACAAAATCGCTTGAAGAGTTGCGTAAGCCAAAGCTTGAATCGTGGAATAGAAACAAAGAGAGTTCTCGCGCTTGGTTGGCCTTGAACATGATGACAGAAGCGCGTGCGGGTTTTATCGCTTTCAATGAGGGCACACGGGAAACAGGAAGAGAAGTGGACTTTATTCTCCTACGCCAACGGCTAGCAGAAGGCGCACCCTGGACCGAAGAGTTGCGGCAGGAGATTTCCCCCCAAGAGGGCTAATGGCTTTATTAGGCGAGGCACCAGTCGCCCTTGTGGTGGGGGGGAAGGGGGGGATTGGTTCGGCGATCGTAAAAGAGCTTTCTAGCAAGGGATGGGATGTGCTAACGATGGACATCCACCCCGAAGGGGATGATTTGGAGATTAGGGTAGATTTGTCAGACGAAGCTGCCGTGGTGGATAGTTTTAACAGGTTTAGAATGAGGCGCGAGCGTCTGGATGGCTTGGTCTTTGCTGCTGGTATCTGGAGAGACCGTATTTCGTGGAAGCTAACTGCAGAGGATTGGGACACCGTTCAATCTGTCAACCTAAGAGGAGCCTTTCTGGCAACGAAAGAAGCGACCCCTCTCCTCAGAAAGAGTCCCCGGGGTCGCCTTCTCTTTGTGGGCTCTATCAATGGAGCAAGAGGTAAAGTGGGCCAAGCCGCTTACTGTGCCTCTAAGGCGGGATTAGAGGGATTGATGAAGACACTCGCTAGAGAACTGGGCAGGGATGGAATCACATCTAACCTTTTAGCTCCCGGCTTGATTGCGACCCCTCCTACCCTCTCTCTCCCTAGCGAAGTCTGGGAGAATGCAGAGAAAGAGCGTCTCCTTCCCCAAGCAGGCACCCCCGAAGATGTGGCAGCGATGGCGGGATTCCTCCTTTCCAAGGAAGGGGGGTTCATCACAGGTCAAGTCATTAATGTGGACGGGGGACAAGGGTTATGACGATGCGAGCTGCTCTTTATCGGGGAGTGCCCCGAATGGAAGTAGAGGATTTGCCCGTGCCTTCCCCGAGTGCGGGAGAAGTTCTGGTCAAGGTTGCGGGTTGCGGAATCTGTCATACTGATCTTCATTACCTTGATCATGGTGTCCCCACCTTCAAAAAACCTCCTTTGGTGTTGGGTCATGAGATTTCGGGGACGGTTGAATCCTGGGGAGAGGAGGTCTCGGATTGGGAAGAAGGGGACAGGGTCCTATTACCAGCGGTCACATCTTGTGGGACTTGTTCCTATTGTGCATCGGGAAGAAGCAACATTTGTGCCCGTATGAAGATGTTTGGGAATGATGTAGATGGTGGGTATGCCGAGTATGTCGTTGCCCCTGCCCGTGAAATCTATCCTCTACCCGACTCAATACCCTTGATAGAAGGCTCTGTAATTGCCGATGCCGTCAGTACACCGTGGCATGCAGTGAACAATCGAGCCAAGATCCAAAAAGGAGAAGAGGTCGTCGTTTATGGCGTAGGTGGTGTGGGTATCAATGTCGTCCAATGTGCTGTTGCCGCAGGGGCGCGTGTCACTGCCGTTGATATTGACGCCAGCAAGCTAGAGAAGGCGAAGGAACTGGGGGCGACAGAGACAATCTGTGCCCCACAGGGCGAAAGTGCTCATAAAGAAGTCAAGAGGATTACGGGGGGGGGAGCCCATTGTGCGATTGAGGCGATTGGACGAGCAGATACGATTCAGTCCGCTTTTTCCTCTGTTAGGAGGGGAGGAAGATTGGTTGTTTTGGGATATACCCACGAGAAAGTCCCCCTCCCTATGGGCAAGCTCATGTATCACGAAATGTCTGTGGTGGGCACTTTGGGATGTGGTGGAGGCGACTACCCAGAGATTATTCGGGCGGTCGCCGAAGGAGAACTCGCTTTGGGACCGATAGTCTCTGGGCAAATACCTTTGGAAAAAATCAATGAGGGCTTTGACCTGCTCCGAGCGGGAGAGGGGCTTCGATGGGTGGTAATACCATGACTGTAACGACAACTTGGAATCCTGAGGGGGTAGCGTGGCTTTCGCTAGATAGCCCCCCGGGGAATATTCTGGACTTAGAGATGATGGGGGATCTCTCTAATGCGATGACCGAACTAGAAGAAGGTAAGCACCGACCTTATGCGGTCATTCTTCGGGGGGCTGGAGGGAACTTCTGCTACGGGGCAAGTGTAGAGGAGCATCTTCCTGACAAAGTGGAAGAGATGCTATTCCACTTTACTGAACTCTTGCGCCAAATGGTCGCTTTCCCTGCTGTCACCATCGCTGCTGTCTCTGGAAAAGCGTTGGGAGGTGGTTATGAACTCGCTTTGGGATGCGATAGGCTCATCCTTGACACGAATGCGGTTGTAGGACTTCCGGAGATTCGCTTGTGCGTTTTTCCTCCTGCTGGACTTGCCCTCCTTCCCCTAAGAGCGGGAGACGGAACCGTTGCGGATGCCGTTCTTGCGGGGCGTCTCATTGGTGCTGAAGAAGCTGTCCAAAAACGGTTAGCTGATGTCTTGACAACTGATGTAGAAAAGGAGATTCTCCAATGGCTGGAGGGGGGGGTCTTGCATCATTCCCGTGCGAGTCTTCGTGTCGCGATAGACAGAATGAGACGGCGGCGGCGTGATGTGCTGGAATCAGAACTCCCTAAACTCCACCGCATGTATCTCCACGAACTGACACAATTCCACGATGGAGAAGAGGGGATAAGGGCTTTCTGCGAGAAGAGAAAACCCGAGTGGGATCACATCGACTTCGTTAAGTAGCGCTAGAAACCGAAAGCAGAACCGATACGGTACGCTAAGAATGCTGCACCTATGGCTAGACTTAAGGGCAGTGCCTGAGAGAGAAGGGTAAGCCCCCAAGACTTCGTTTCTTTATGGATAACGACTGTCGTATATCCACATGGTAGATAGAGCATATAGAAAAGAAGATAACAGAATGCAGAAAGATCGCTCCAGTGTGCCTTCAAGAAGGCACCAAGCCCCCCCGCTTCCAGAGAAAACCCAGCTGCCAAATCCGTAGCCTGCCCATATGTCATCGCCAATGAAGCAGCCATCAGTTCCTTGGCGGGAATCGTATAGATGAGCGAACTTAACATCGCCCCATCTAACCCAAAAGGGACGCCATATGGGTCTAAAGCGCCTACAAGCCTGCCTGTATATGTTTCGGTGAAAGGCACACCAGCGGGTAGGTTTGACATGAACCAAAAGACCAAGCAAAAGGGCGCTGCAACAGCAGCAGCACGCCAAAGTACCCCCCACACTTTAGTCTTGAGTGCCCGGCCAATCACGCGCCCCCAATCGGGCTTTCTATAGGGGGGAAGTTCGATCAAGAAAGGTACTTTTCCTTCCCCTTTTAGCACGCCATTCAAGAACCAAGTAGCAAGAAAGACCATCAGCCACGAGATAGCTACGAGAGCCGCCATCATCATCCAAGCATGGCGACCAAAGAAGAGAGCCGAGAGGAATACCATACCACCCAATCGCCCATTGCACGGGTTTATGGCGTTGGTAAGTATCGCTACTGTGCGATCCCTTCCCCGCATTATTCTGGCGGAATAGATACCCGGAATATTGCACCCATACGCCATCATGCATGTGAGACATTGCTTCCCTTGACCTCCTACAGATTTCATCACCTTATCCATCGTGAAAGCGATACGAGGGATCAAACCGGAATCTTCTAGGACGGCAAAGAGGACAAAGAAAATAGCCATCGTCGGTAACATGACGGCTATAACCGCCCCCACCCCATAAATAAGACCCTCTACGATCGGTCCCCTTACCCAAAAGGAGGTGTCGGAAAGGAGTGTTCTTGCACCCTCTGCTAGAGAATCAAAGAGGGACATCAGGAATCCACTAATGGGTGCTGCACCTGTGACTGTAACCCAAAAAATAAAAGCGAACACTGCCAAGACGATTGGGAATGCCAATAATGGATGTAGGACGAGGCGGTCGATCTTCTCCGTCTTTAGGTCTCTGCCCGTTCCTCCTGCCATACGTTCCCAATAGCGCGCCCGTTCAATCTTGGCCAAAACGAGGCGGTTTTGCACATCGCCCAAACTAAGGGCAAGTTGCTTCCCCTTGACAATCGCTCTTTTCCCTCCTTGCTCCTCAATCCAAGATTGAGTTCCCTTATCCCCCTCCAATAGTCGCAATGCCAGCCAACGGGTAGACCTCCTCCCCACACCTTCCTCATCTAAGACGCGTTCTAGCTCCAGAACAGCGACTTCTACCTCGGCTTCGTAGGGGGCAATCTGCGGGTTGGCAGGTGTGGCTATACGAGATGCTATCGCGCTCTTTAGCTCATCTAGACCCTCTCCTTTGGGGGCAACGACCCCCACCACGGGGAGCGCCAGCTCACGAGCCAAAACCTCTAGATTGGGGGGTATCCCTTGACGACGAGCTTCGTCCATCATCGTGACAGCCAATAGGACGTTAGGGGTAATCTCTCTGACTTCTAACAGAAGACGCAACCCTCGCCGAAGGCGTGTCGCTTCGGCGACAACGATAACCACACTGGGTCTCTCATCCAATAGGTACGACCAAGCGATCTCTTCCTCAACCGAGCCACCTGTTAGTGCATAAGTTCCTGGAAGATCCACAACCGACATCTCTCCTTTGGGCAGCTGCACCCTGCCTTCGGCGCGGTCCACTGTCTTTCCGGGCCAGTTTCCCACATGGTGAGAGAGCCCTGTTAGAGCATTGAAAAGGGTCGTTTTGCCCGTATTCGGTTGCCCCACCAAAGCTAAGGGGCGCACTTTTTGAGACCCTTGAACGGTTGTAAGTCCCTTCACTTCGGTGCCAATGCAATCGCTTTCGCTTCTGATGCTCTTAAGGAGAGGCGCGTACCCCCCACTTCAAAGACCAAAGGATCCCCCATCGGTGCTTTGCGAAGAAACCGAATAGGCTCGCCCTGAATCGCACCCATGTCCGAAAGGCGCCTTACAAGCTCTGGATCCCCACTGACCCTTCCCAACACACCCTCTTCTCCAGGAGAGAGATGTAATAGTGTTCTTAGTTGGGCTGTCTCTACCCCCACCTTTGAGGCAGCTTCCACAGATAAGGTGTTTAAACCAGGAGCGCCCTCCACTCTAAGACCATATCCAGAACCATAAGGGTCAAGTGTTTCCACCTGAAACTTCGCGCCGGGAACCAAGCCGATCTCCTTCAAATGCCTAAGAAGACCACCGTCAAAGCCAGCCACTCGCCTTACGACACCTTTGTCACCTAGTGACAGAGAGCTTAGGGGAACCAAACTCTCGACCTCTATTTCTAACTCGGGTGTCGGAATAGGGCTTCCATGGGGGTCGTGTGTGGGATGGCCTAAATGGGCATCAATAGCGGCTTCCAATTCCTCACTGATGTGATGCTCTAGCCTCTCTGCTTCAGGGTGGGCTTCTTCCCATGAATAACCCAAAGCCTCGGTTAGGAAGAGCTCTAACAGACGATGATGGCGCAACATCTCTTTGGCTATGCGTAACCCGGGCTCTGTAAGTTGGGGCTTCCCCCGCTTCACTCTGACCAAAAGGCCCATCTCACTTAACTTGCCTACGCCTTGTGAAACCGCCGATGGGGTGATTCCTAGACGAACCCCCAATGCTGTCGTTCCCCCCTCATCGCCTGACATCTCCATTCTTAGGAGAGCTTTGAGTAAGTCCTCCATCGCTTCAGAGAGCCCCTCTCTTGATGCAGTCTTCTTGTTCTTAGGGGTCATATCCCCCTATTTTAGCACACTAAACTATAGAGTTGCAGTTGCTACAAACCGAAGCGTGAGTTGGACCTCTTCGTCCACGCCAGCCAAGATGGGGATGTTGGGAATCCGAAGGGCATAGTCTCTCCAAAGAACCGTCGTTTCGGCTATCCCATTGATGACTTGGGGGCTTCCCCAGATTGCTCTTACAAAGAAAATCTCGGGTCTTGAGATGCTCCCTATCCAGAGATCACCGGTGATCGTAAATGTGATTTCCTCACCCACCACGAACTGCACTGGCAATCCACCGATGTGGGTAGGTGTGAAACGAATCGTTGGGTATTGGTCTGTGTGAAGAATGCGCTCTTGAATCGCCTTGTTTCTCTTGTCCGCATCGGTAAGAAAAGCTCTTGCATCGATCTCTATTGCTGAAATGGTCGTTTTCTTAGGATGGGCAAAATCGACGGTGATCGTCCCCATGACTTCATCATTTGTCCCTACAACTACCTTTCGTTGTCCTCGAAGGATTTCTTCTAGGGAAAAGACCGCTTCTGTGCCCCCAGCCAAAGTAAACTCAACTTGTCCACATCCCTCCCCCTGTGTCGAAAGATCCATCACGGCACCATAGGTATCTTCAACCTCTAGACCTTGAGCAAGTGCTAACTCTCTTTCTATGATTTCTGTCATCTCTTCTTCGTTCCTATAACCAACAAACCTCTTTCCGTTGATAAAGAAATGGGGTGTTCCCGTTGCAGAGAGACATCTTCCCAATGACTCGTCCACCGCAGAATGCCCCTTTACTTTCTCCCCCTCCAAAGCCCGAGAGAAGGCGTTCACATCAAGGAGCAACTCGCCCGCCAAAGCGAGATAAGCCTCTCTGCCCCTAATCCCCTTGTCCTCAAAGAGGCGGTCATGGTAGGTCCAAAATGCACCTTGCTCACCTGCAGCCATTGCAGCCCAAAATGCTTCTCTAGAATCGGACTTCCCTCTGGGATTGCTCTTGAAAACCCATCTCACTTGATCCGGGTAGTTCTCAAGGATCGCTTGAATCACGGGGTGGGCACGGGCACACCACCCACAATTGAAATCACTAAACTCAACGATCGTCACCAAGGCGTTATTGCCCCCCAACACAGGGGATGCCCCTGTCGGAACCGCATACCGCTCAGCCCAATTCCACTCTGGAACCTCTCCTCCATACATGGGCGTACAAACCCCACAGAATAGAGCGACAAGTATCCCTTTTTTCATAGGGTCAGTCTATGACAATTTGCATCCTTCTTTGGGTGGGTAGACCTTAGTATGAAGAGATTGAAGCGACAATCCTCCCTTTCCTCTACTGAATACTGTTACGACACCCCATCTCCCCAACGTTTCGCTACATAGGTCTTAACGCGCTCCATGAAATCATCAACGAGTCCCTCCCCTTCCAAGAACCCCTCTTGTTCTCCATCCACATAGAGGGGAACTTTGGGGCTTTCCCCAGCCCCCGGCAGGCTCATGCCGATATCCGCAGCTTTGCTCTCTCCTGGACCATTTACGACACAGCCCATTACCGCCACGGCGAGTGTCTCGGAACCAGGATACGCTTGGGTCCATACTTCCCTTAACTTATCTAACCTTTCTTGAATCTCTGCTGCACTTCTACGAAAGAGGTCGGATGACGTTCTTCCACATCCTGGACACGCTGTTACAGACGGTCGGAAGGACCGAAGCGTTAGTCCCTGCAGAATCTCTTGGCAGAGACGAACCTCTGCTGTGCGGTCTCCATGAGGTTCGGGCGTTAGTGACGCTCTCACGGTATCCCCTATTCCCTCATCCAAGAGAATAGCCAGAGCCGAAGCAGTCGTTACGATGCCGCGAATGCCCATTCCAGCCTCTGTAAGTCCCAAGTGGAGGGGAAATCCCGTTGCTTTTCCCAACCTCCGATAGACATCGACCATTTGGGGCAACCTAGAGACTTTACAGGACAGAATGATGCTCTCTTCTGGCAATCCCCAACCGATCGCCACTTCGGCGCTTTGAGTGGCACTTTCTACCAACGCCTCTGTTTGGACATCTTCGGCAGAAAGAGGAACGGTTCGGTTGCCATTCTTGTCCATTCGTTCTGCAAATAGTTCCCTATCAAGCGACCCAGCATTAACACCAATCCGCACGGGCTTTCCAGCCTCTATTGCGATTTCAATAAAAGTGCGGAAGTTGGCATCATGTCTTACACCAAGCCCCATATTTCCAGGATTAATGCGAAGCTTAGATAACGCTTGAACCAATGCGGGGTGCTTCCTTAGAAGAAGATGCCCATTGAAGTGAAAGTCCCCCACCAATGGGACGGGACAACCTGATGCTTCCATCCGCTTGACAATCTCTGGAACAGCTCTTGCTGCAGCACTATCATTAACAGTAAGCCTTACCAACTCGCTACCAGCCCGGGCTAAGCTAATCGCTTGTGCCGCTGTCTTCTCCACATCTGCCGTGGGTGTATCCGTCATGGACTGAATCACCACGGGGTGTTCTCCACCTATGGGCACACCACCCACAAGACAGACCGTGCTCTTCCTTCGCCTTGAAAGTCTCATGAGGCAAATCTATCAGGACTGAAGGGGCATTCCTTTCTTCGTATGCCGTCCCACCATGCCCCAAACATTGAAGCGACTTCGGGAGCTAACAGAATGCCGTTTCGAAAGAGTCCCGTAGCCCAAAAAAGCCCCTCTTCTTCTTCTCTTGCCCCAATGATTGGGCAATCATCAGGACTACCTGGCCTAAACCCACACCACGCCTCGCCAATCTTCGCTTGACATATCCCTGGCACCCACTGGGCAATACGGGCAATGCGTCGATGCAGAATCGAGCGATCAATCGTCTCGTCCCAACCTTTGTCCTCTACCATTGAGCCAATCCACAACGCCCCTTTGCCCTGTGGCACCATATAGGCCGACTCGCCATGGAGGGTGTGGGTGGGGGGGTTTTCTCCCAAGAGATGGAGTTCAATCAACTGACCCCGCATCGGTTTCACGGGTGGTACCCATCCTTGAGGACTTTTTAAGGACCAAGCACCTGTCGTCATCACCACCCGATTGGCTTGGAGGTGATCCCCCTTGCTGGTCGTTGCTGAAAAAGAGCCCTCCTTCCCTTGGAGAAGAACGACCTCTGACCCCTCCCTTATTACACATCCCTTAGCGATGAGTGCATCTCGCAATTGATAGAGAAGGTGGCGGGGATGGATGCGTCCTTCTTCACGGATGAATAATGCCTGGGGCACACGGAGCCAACCAAAGCTCTCACCTAAAGTTTGCTCTTTTATCCATTCCCCCTTTAGCCCCACCTGAAGTAGGCTCTCTGCTCTCTCTGCTGTGTGCGCCTCCACAGGGTAAAGAACGCCTTCCATATGGAGCTCTGGGTCGCCCTTTGCACATTCTTGGAGCACACCAATCCAAGCAGGATACCTGCGAATCCCTGACCAACAAAGAGCGTTCAAAGAGGCGTCGGACCACGACATTCCTGCGGGGGAGAGTATGCCCGCACTCGCTTGACTAGCCCCTGCCCCACATGTATCCTTTTCTAGGAGGGTCACAGAAACCCCCTTAGAAAGGGCCTCTAATGCGACGGCCATACCCATGACACCACCACCCACCACCAAGAGATCGCTCATAGGGAGAATCCTAGAACTAGGATGACTCCCTTTGGAGGAGAAAATGGAAAAAAGTATTAGAGCTTATTTTGAGGATCTTGAATCGTTGGTTCGTCCCTTGCGTAAAGCGATTTCTTTGGGCTGGTGGGGCAAAGAGACAACAGGGGAAACCGTCTTTCAAGAGATTGTCCAGACTTTAGGTGAGCATTTGGAAAGTATCAATGCCGACCCCGAACGCTTTGGTCAAGTGAAGTCTTGGCACGAGAGAAGAGAGGAGATTGGTGACCCCCTCTTGCGACGCATCGTAGAAGAATCTTACTTGGGTGCGGTTGGAAATCAAAAGACACCAGGAGAAATCAGCGAATCCCTAAAACTTTCAATCAAGATCTCCTCCACATTTGTAAGCCATCGCAGTGAAGTGGGTGGAAAGAAGATGAGCGACAACGACCTCTTGGAGATTCTGAAAGAGAGCAACGACAATGACGAACGGCAAGAGGCATGGGAAGCATCCAAAACGATTGGTGTTGTCGTTAGGGATGATGTGATCGCCTTGGCGCACCTAAGGAATGGTTGGGCACAACGGCTGGGGTTTAGAGATTACTACGCGATGCGCCTAGAAACCCAAGAAGTAGAAGAGTCTTTCCTATACCAGCTATTGGATGATCTAGCGGCACAAACCAAAGTCCCTTTTCTTGCCCATAAAGCTACTGATGACGCCAAGCGCTCCCAACGGTTTGGCACGCCCATCAACGACCTCATGCCATGGCACTACGAAAACCCCTTTTTCCAGGATGTACCTGTAGACCCTTCTTTGACCGACCCTTGGTTTAGAGAAAAGGATCTTGAAGCGCTTGCCCTAGAGACTTTCGACTCTGTCGGTTTGGATATTCGCCCCTCCCTTGAAAAGAGCGACCTTTACGAACGGGAAGGGAAAAACCAGCATGGCTTCTGTTTGTCTGTGGATGACTCCGTCCAAGACACACGCGTCCTTTGCAACTTGCGCCCCAACACCCAATGGGCCGACACCATCCTTCATGAATATGGTCATGCCATATACAACCTATTATCTGTTGAGGACCTTCCGTGGTTCTTACAGGGCCCCGCTCACACAAATAGCACCGAAGCGATTGCGATGATCTTTGGGAGGCAAGTGTTGAGGCCTGACTGGCTAACAGCGTTCTTAGGTGTATCTCATGAAGAGCTGGCTAGCAGTAAGAATGCACTTGCTGACGGACAGAATTACAAGATGTTGGCGTTTAGTAGGTGGATGCAAGTGATGTGCCGATTTGAACGTGCACTCTATGCCGACCCCGATCAAGACCTGAATAAGGTCTGGTGGGATTTGAAGGAGAGATACCAAGGGCTAAACCGTCCTGAAGGGAGAGATGCTCCTGATTGGGCATCGAAAATTCATATTCCCAATTCGCCTGTCTATTACCACAACTACATGATTGGCGAGATGACCGCCAGCCAGTTGGAACATACGATCCACAAGGAATCGGGGAAGGGTCTCTTGAAGAACGAAGAGGCGGGCATTTTCTTAAGGAAGATGTTCTCATTAGGGAGCACTTTGCGATGGGATACCCTCGTGGAAAGAATGACCGGAGCCCCCCTTTCCGCAAACGCTTGGGCAACAGACTTTGCCCACCCCCCTAAATCAAGCATGGAGAGCTAAGACCCCCAGCCCTTAGAGATAATCGGTGCCGGTGTTGTCCTTTGGACTGGTTAAGTGATGCTACCGAGGGCTAAAGGTCTTTGGCGGGAATAGGGGGGGCATCTTCAATAAGAAGTTCCGTCTTATCTTCCCAAGGTGACCAATCCCCTTTCAAAACGAAGAAAGAGACCACAGCCAAGGGGATCCACAATGCCAAACCGAAGGGTGTTGCCATACCCGACTCTGGATTAGCTAAGTAGAGACCAGTGGGCGCAAGATGAGAACCCAATGACGCACCCACCAATCCCGTTGCCCAAATGCTACCCCACCTTAGAAAGACCCAACTCCCAATAATAGCTAGAAAGATGGTCTGAATGCCCGAACCCAAAGCAACTTCTTCTACACTATGTCCCATAAACTGGGCTTCAGGGGCAACCATCACCATAAAAGATGCTGCCACACCAGCCAGCACGCCCACAGCAATCGCCGCTTTGCGCCGACCCACTCGCACAGCCATTCTGGGCAAGAAATAGGCATACCATCCATAGGTAGACCCTATCGCCAAGAACATCCCAATGAATGGACCGACAGCCATCGTGATCCACTGTGCCCCCGCGGTTGTACCCACTTGTTTCTCAATGAAGCCAGGAGGCAGATCTGAAAGACTGACACCTTGGGCGGCCATTGCCGCCTTCAATGCAATGGTCATTTCAGCTTTCCACGCGGTCATCTCCAAATCAATCTCGGCCCAGCCAAAGAGGGCTGTAAAGGCAAAAGCGAGCCAAGCGATACCGATTCCCCCCAAGAACAGACCCCAAAAGACCTTACCGGGCATCCACTTGAACCCAGCACCACCAAAGCCCTCTTTTCCTACAAGCCTTGCTATTACAGCCGCTATTGCGGGGAGAAAACTCAATCCCACCACCAAGAAACCTGCCATGGGATTTGCAGAATCACCAGAAGCGACACCTTGGGATTTCATTTGGAAGACCAACCACAGGGGGAGAATGAAGGCGACCGCCAAATAGACAACCAAACCAAGAGGGAGACTGTTTTTCTTATTCATACTTCCCATTTTACGCTCCTTTTTCCAATCGGCATGAGTTTCGTCAGTTACATAGAGCGCAATCTCTCAATACGCTTCTCCATAGGGGGGTGGGTCTCAAAGAGACCAAGAAAACCCTCTTGATATTCCCGTAGAGGATTCCATATCCAAAGATGGGCATTCCCCATCTTCGCAACCTCTAGGGGCTCGGTGTCGGTGGAAATCTTCTCCAAGGCACTCCATAGACCTTCGGGGTTTCGAGTAATCGCTACTGCTGTCGCATCCGCCAAGAACTCCCTCTTGCGTGATACGGCGAACCGCACCAGTTGCGCCGCTAAGGGGGCAATGATCGCAACGAGAAGCATCAAGACGAGAATCGCGGCACCCCCCTCGCCCCTTCTGCGTCGGCTTCCACCATACCGCATTGAACGCCACATCACCTCCGAAAGTGAGAGTATCGTCCCTACCAGTGCAGAAACCAAGACCATCAACGCACTATCTCCATTCTCGATATGGGCAAGCTCATGTGCCAAAACACCCTCTAATTCATATCGGTCCAGCTGTTCTAGGAGTCCAGTCGTAACGACTATCGCCGCTTTCTCACCCTTTGAAACAGCAAATGCATTCGGTGCCCCATCATCCACCACACGAATCTCTATATCCTCCCCTCGCCCTACAGCCAACATCAGTGCCGAAACCAACGGTCTAACGCGCCTGTTCTCTTCGGGACGGGGATGTCGTGCTCGTGCTGCGGCTAGCACAGCTGGCATGCCCCATAACGAAGAGCCCCCCCAACTCAAAAGCCCCCATCCCACACCCACCAAAAGACCGACTACCAAGTCCTCTAGAAAGAAGAACCCGAATGCGGCACCTATGCCCCCCAAAAGGACAAGAAGAAAGAGGACCAAGCCCACCGTCTTACGACGGTTTGACTTCTGTTCATCAGAAAAAAGCCGGCGCATCCGGGGGACAGAAGGACCAGGAATCTCCTCCTTAATTCGTGCTCCAAGTGGCAGAGCATTTGGGGGGTCCCAATCTGGAGTGGGGTCTTTGTATACCAAGAATACCCTTCGTTAGAAAGAGACCGAAGGGGCGTCGTGGGCGGCACAATCATCGGGAATATCAAAGAGATCCGCTGCACCAAACCCCGATGCAGCGAATGACCAAGGGAACATCAAGCGGAGGGCGTTGTACTTGGTCACGACGTCGTTGTGGTGTTGCCTCGCATAGGCGATTCGGTTTTCGGTATTGGACAACTCTTCAGTAAGTTGTCGGAAGTTCGCATCTGCTTTCAACTCTGGATACGCCTCGGACAGGGCAAAGATACGTCCCAATGCAGCGCCTAACATGCCCTCGGCTAAGCCTTGCTCTTGAGGGTTTCCCGCAGCAACGGCTTGGTTGCGTGCCTGAATCACTGCCTCTAAGGTCTCCCTTTCATGGTTCTTATACCCCTTGACCGTTTCCACCAAGTTGGGAATCAGGTCGTAGCGACGCTTCAGTTGGACTTCAACCTGAGACCAAGCATTCGCTATAGACGCCGAGAGTTTTACGAAACCGTTTCTAGCTGAAATGAACCAAATCCCACCAGCCACCAAGACACCCAAAACATAGAACATATAGATTCCTCCTATCCCTTATTTTACGCAAGAGAGAGAGACTAGGTGATTCGATAGACCCATTCCTCGATGTGATCACACGGTTGACAATGGTATTCAGCGACGCGAATAGGTCGACCCAAAGGGCCCGTTAGGTCGTGTAGTGTTCGCAATCCCATGACCCTTGTGCAATGGCAAGGGGGTCGCTTCTGGCTTGCACGCTCTTCTACTTCCGGGGCAGGACATGATGGTGCTGATGTGAAATAGCCATCGTAGGGAATCAGAAGGCGGTTAAATGAGTGGACAAAGCGTTGAGCCCACAATGAAGCATCGTAGCGATCTTCAACCCGAATAGAACGGGGGATGTCTCGTGGCAGGTCGCCACCACCACCCAGCCACTCCTTTCGTGCATCTGCCATCGCCACCAAGACTTTGGGATGCTCCCATGCGTATTTTCTGAGAGCGCTTCGGGCAATGAAATTGTATTGGTGTCCTACCTGCCCATACTGTGCAAGATACGAGAATAGCGGTCGTGCCAACAAAGAGGCTCCCCACGCCTCACGCGTGGACTTGATCTCTAACCCCAACGGATTTCCTTCGTGGCGGACATCACTAGCCAACCACCCGATTTCGTGGCGTCCCACACCAGCCTCAACCAAGACATCAGGTGCCCCCTTGTATCCTGTTATCTCCTTCGAAATATCCCCTGCACGCCACCAACGACGGGGGCTAGGCTGCCAAGCCCTCTCTATCTCTACCCCCGTAAACCGAGCCAAATGCAATGCTCCCAAGATAGAGATTGAACGGGGACGCTCTGAAAACTCAGTATCAATGAAATCCTCAAGAATCTGTTCGGTAGATAGAACCCCCTTGTAATCATCAATCGGTGTTTGATACTCCACATAGGCGACCTTGGCTAAAACATCATCTGTAACGACCGCAAATCCAAAGTGTTGGGCAACGGCAAAAACAGTCGCTTCCCCTAAATCAAGGGCCTTTGTACGCAAGAGCCGAAAGAGCGATGTCGCTTCGGGATCGACTTTCCTGAAGTTAATGATCTCCAAGCCCGCCCCCACCAGCGCGTCTTTCTGCTTCCTGCTCCTAATCTCATTCCCAACGCTCTTCGTTGTAACCGTACGCAATCCCGCTTTCTGAAGAGCTGTCAAAACAGAAAGATGCCCCCCCTTTTCTAGCTTGATCAACACATCGGCATCAAAGACTAAGGTGCTATTTCCCCGCTTGTGAACCCGATCAAAAACCGAAGCAACACCCTGTTCAATCATCGGCTAGAGACTCGTTACATCCCGCCGAATACGGTTTATTGATACCGCCTTGCTGGTCTCACTATCTACTGTAATCAACGCTCCTTGAAATGTGGCAGAACCCACTCTGGGTGTGGAAAACCGAGTGCCAATACCTTTCCGAAAACGCTCGACACTGATCTCGGGGACAACCCCAATGACAGAATCAAGCGCCCCGGTCATTCCTATATCCGAAATACCGGCTAGCCCCTTCGGAAAAATGCGTTCATCTGCTGTCGCAACATGGGTATGTGTCCCCCAACACGCTGTGGCATTTCCATCAAGGAACCACTGCATCGCCTGTTTTTCGCTCGTTGCCTCTGCGTGGAACTCCACCAAGAGAATCTCCCCCTCTCTCTTTTCCTCCAGGATTCCCTCTATGCACGCAAAAGGATTGTCCGTTCCTTCTCTCATAAATACCCTACCCTGAAGAACGACCAATCGGATAGGGCGCCCCTTGACAACTTCCGTCCAAACTCCTTGTCCGGGGGCTCCCATTGGATAGTTTGCTGGACGAACCAAAGGTTCTGTTGCATTGCTCATCACACGGCGAATAGATCCTTGGTCTAGCCAATGATCCCCTAGTGTCACGATATCTGCACCCGAATCTTTCAAATCAAAGTAGTTGGGCTCACTCAACCCAAATCCACCACTCGCGTTCTCGCCATTGACAATCACCAAATCTGCTTTATGCTCTTCGCGTACCCGAAAAAGCTCCCGCTGGATCATTCGGCGACCCAACCTCCCCATCACATCTCCCACAACTAAGATGCGGATGGTCACAAGGTAACCCGACCCCGCCGCTCCCGAATCACTGTAATCGTCAAAGAACCAGGTATCTCTAGTTCCTCTCGAATCCGCCGACCAATCCTCTCTGCCAATACGGTGGGATCACGATCCCCCGACCTGTCGGGGTCAAGAACGACCCTCACTTCTCGCCCAGCACTGACAGCATAAACGGATGCCACACCCTCTTCTTCCATCCCCAGAGCCTCTATCGCTTCCAACCTCTCCATATGTTCTTCCGTATTCTCGCGCCTTGCTCCTGGACGGGCCGACGAAAGAGCATCTACTAACCCCACCAAGGCTGCTTCAGCATTCTCGGGAGCAACCTCACCGTGGTGGCATGCCACCCCATTCGCCACAGGGGCAGACTCTCCCCTTTCCAGAAGGAATCTTGCTCCTGCTTCCGCATGGGGAATCCCAGCACCAGCATCAGGTAGTGCTTTCCCGATATCGTGAAGAAACGCCATCCTAGAGAGAAGGGCACTATCTAACCCGATCGTACGGGCTAAGAGATTAGCGATGCGGGCACACTCGACACTGTGGAGCAAGAGGTTTTGCCCCATACTGGACCGAAAACCCATATGCCCCATCATCCTCTCCACTTCGCGATGGAGCCCCTCCACCCCAGCTTCTTGAGCAGCTCTAGCTCCCCTTTCTCGAGCTTCCTCCTCTATCCCTTCCTCGGCCCGCTCAATCTCGGCTTCGATAGCGGGAGGATGAATACGACCATCAGCAATCAACTGCTCCAACGCTCTTTTTGCGATCGCTCTTCGTAAACCGTCGTGGGAAGCGATGACGATCTGGAGTGATTCATCAATGATGAGGTCCACGCCCGCTCGCTCTTGAAACGACTTTACATTCCTACCGCCCTTCCCAATGATGCGCCCCTTCCACGACTCTTCAGGTATCTTGATAAGGTCTGTAAAGTCCTCAGCCAACAGAGCAGGGATTTCCACACGTTGAATCGCTTCAAGTAAGAGGTCTCGGGCTCTTGCCTCTGCCGTTCTCTCTGCCATAGCTTCCCCTTCTTTAGCCAACCGCCTTAGAGCCTCGCGGCTCGCTCTGCGGGCATGGTCAACTACGAAGTCGCGTGCCTCATCTGCTGATAGCCCTGCCAACGCTTCAACCCGACCAGCCAACTCCTCTTCTTCCTTCAAGTGCCTCTTCTCTTGGTTCTCTAGCCTCTTTTTCCACGCCTCCATCTCTGCCCTCTCTTTCTCGGCAGTTGCCCTCGCTATGCGTCGTTCCTTCTCTCGTCGGGTTTCCTCATTTCTGTTCTGTTCTAGAAGTTGTTTGGCAACACCCCTTTCTTCAGCGGCAGCTAAGCGAGCCTGTTCAGCACCCTCTCTCTCTGCTCTGGCTTCTTTCTTGATGGCGGTGATTTGAGACTTCGCTTCAAGGATTTCTGCAGCACGCTCATCTACCCGCTCTTTCTTGCTTTTTGCTAGGATAAGTGCACCCACCACACCAGCCCCAAGTGCACCCACAAGAATGCCTGTCCAAAATAATGTCACATTCGTTCTCCCTGTCAGTCGCCAAGGCGACCGTTTAGTGGGGTACCCCAAAGGGGATACTAACTCTAGTTTTCTATAAGCCCCAAATCGATCTTTACCATCGTTTCTATCTTCTCTCTGATATCGTCGTTTTCGTCAAGAAATCTCACGACATTCACCATCCCTTGCCCCAATGCAGTATCCCCAAAATGGAACCAACTACCCGATTTGTCCACAGCGCCACAATCCACCCCTAGCTGGACCAACTCTGCTCCTTTCCAGATACCAATACCAAACCGAATGGGAAACTCAGCCTTTTTGAAGGGAGGTGCTACTTTGTTCTTGACGATGCGGCATCGGACAATGCTACCTACATTTTCCTCCTTCTCTAGGATTGATTTGATACGTCGAATATCGATCCGAACCGAAGAGTAAAACTTAAGGGCTCTCCCTCCTGGCGTCGTTTCGGGGTTTCCAAACATTACACCGATCTTCATTCGTATCTGGTTGATGAAGATGACTGCGGCGCCCGTTCTTGAAATGCTCCCCGAGAGCCTACGGAGAGATTGGGACATCAGACGTGCCTGTAAACCTACTTTAGGGTCTCCAATATCCCCTTGAAGTTCTGCCTTGGGAACCATCGCAGCAACACTATCAATAACGACCAAGCCGACTGCACCCGAACGAATCATCTCATCGGTAATATCCAAAGCTTGTTCCATATGTTCCGGCTGGGTCAATAAGAGATTGTCCCAATCCACCCCTACTCTTTCGGCATAACTCTGCATCAATGCATTCTCTGCATCCACATAGAGGACTGTCTTCCCTTTCTTTTGAGCCTCGGCAACGATGTGGAGAGCCAAAGTCGTCTTTCCGCTCGCCTCAGGACCAAATACCTCGGTAATACGACCGCAAGGAATTCCCCCCACGCCCAAGCGGGTGTCCAATAGCAGTGAACCTGTGGAAATTGACTCACCTTTTTGGGTAGCACCTGTCGTCCCCATCCGCATGACAGCACCTTCGCCATATTTGCGCTCGATAGAACGAAGAACGGTATCCAAGACATTCTTCTCTTTCCCCTTTGTGCTCTTTTTAGTCGTTTTTTTCTTCGCCATTCTTACTTTGACTCCTTTCGTTTTCCTCTCTCCGTTAGAGGGTGGACATCGTGGCTCGGAGAGCCACAACCCCTCATCCCCTTTCTCCACGCCTTGCCACCTGCGTCGGGGGGTAGGAACCCCCGACCTAACGGAACCCTCATCCCCTATCTCCACGCCTTGCCACCTGCGTCGGGGGGTAGGAACCCCCGACCTAACGGGTCGGGAGGACCACGGTAGAGAGGCTTTCTATTGACTTCTCCACAGATGCTCGGCGAACCGATTCTCTATCTCCGTCAAGAATCCATTTTACAGCGTTCGTCTTACCCGCCACGTAGAGTGCCATCCAAACAGTCCCCGCGGGCAATCCATCCTGGGGACCAGGGCCAGCTACTCCGGTCAAGGCGAGGGCAATCTCTGTCCCTAATGCTGTTGACACACCCTTAGCCATCCCTGTTGCCACCGCTTCACTTACCACTCCTTGCTCTTTGATCACTTTTGGATGGACGCCCAACAGAGAAGATTTGACCCCCACCTGATAGGAAACGATACCTCCGCGGAACCACGCCGAAGCGCCTGGAGTTGAACTGAGGCGTGCAGAGAGTTCGCCCCCCGTCAAAGACTCGGCGACCGAAAGGGACCATCCCCGCACAACGAGAGCTTCTGCCAAGAGGAACAACCCTCCTTCGCCATCGCACTTACCCTGTCTTGGGTAGATCATTCACATCCATCACAGGAAGGTCACCACCCGTTTTTGAAATGATCCGCTCTTTCTTGCCTCTAGAGGGCGATGTACTCTCGCTAGTAGATGGTCGACTCTCTTCTCGGCGACCATCCATAAGGCGAATCTCTCCTTCTGGCCATGCCACTTGAACGACTGCAGCCTCGGATTTTCCCGTATTACCACCCGCTGGGGTGTTCATTGTGCCCATCACAAAGAGCTTGGTGCCCTCGTTGATGAACTTCTCTGCAAACTCAGCATCTTTGCCCCAACAAACAACGGTATGTGCGTGAATCTCCTCCCACTTGTCTCCCGAGCGGGTCGTCGTAATGCGGTTTGTCATTACGGTGAAATTTGCTTCTTTCCCACCTTGGACAGAACTCCCCATTTGGGGTTTCGTTTGGGCTTCTCCTACCAAAATCAACTTGTTTACCATTTCGGCAAATCCTCCCTCTTGCCGATCGTCCATGACGAGGACTTTCCCCTTTGGCCAACCCGCCTTGATTTCGGTAATGTACTTTTGGTTCCCTTCCGCATCCTCGTATTGGCGATACTCAATGCTCCCTTCTACATAAAGCTTTCTGCCCTTTTTTACGTTCTCTTCCACAAACTCAGCATCCTTCCCCCAACAGATAATGCGGTGCCATTGGGTAACATCCCTCTCTTCGCCTGAGCGGGTCTTATACCGTTCGTTGGTCGCCAAACGGATCGTTGCTTTCTTGGTCCCGCTCGGGAATTCCCGAATTTCAGGTTCTGCTCCTACATTGCCGACCAGTATCAACTTGTTGATCATCTCTTTCCTCCTAATCCCATCTTTATTCTTGGATCTCCTAACTATTCTACTAGAGCAAGTTCCTCGTGCCCCTTTTTCGTTCCCGTTATGTTCACCCCTACATTCGGGGAAGAGTAATGCCAACTTGCGACTGGTACTTGCCCGCCCGATCCGCATAAGAGGTTTCGCATGGGTCGTCACTCTCAAAAAAGAGAACTTGGGCAATCCCCTCGTGGGCGTAGATCTTGGCGGGTAGCGGTGTCGTGTTGCTAATCTCTAGTGTCACATGCCCCTCCCATTCGGGCTCAAAGGGTGTTACGTTCACGATGATTCCGCACCTTGCATAGGTTGACTTTCCTAAACAGACCGTAATCACATTTCTGGGTATCTTGAAATACTCCACAGTCCGTGCCAATGCGAAGGAGTTGGGAGGAATCAGCACTTCGTCCGCGACGACATCCACAAAACACGAACGATCCATCCCCTTGGGGTCAACCACGGAGCTGTGGAGATTCGTAAATACTCTAAACTCGTTGGTGACACGGATGTCATACCCATAAGAAGATGTTCCATACGAAATGACACGATCACCCAAACTATTCTCTTTGACTTGATCGGAGCAAAAAGGCGTAATCATTCCTTTCGCCGCCATTTGACGAATCCATGAATCCGGTCTTACAGACATCAGGAACAACCCATAGAGTTGCCACAGTTCAAACAACGGTAACAGGTGCCGTTCCGCACTGTGATGTGGCCACATTGGTCACAGAGGGGGGCGTCGCCCATCATCTGTCCCAAGTGGATATCTAGAGCGTCATCGCTCCCTTTCTCCTTGCTAAAGAGTGGCTCCTGCTTGGGCAAGGTGGCATCTCTCGTTCGTTCTACTGGAGGATCGGCAGGGGGGATTTGGACAAAATCTGTTCGACCCAAATACTCCATTCCTAATAACTTAAAGATGAAATCAACGACACTTGTCGCTTTCTTGATGTTCGGGTGGTCCACCATCCCATAGGGCTCAAACCGAGTAAAGGTAAAAGCGTCCACAAACTCCTTCAACGGCACCCCATACTGAAGCCCCAAACTGACTGCAATGGCAAAGCAGTTGAGCAAACTGCGGAATCCTGCCCCCTCTTTGTGCATATCCAAAAAGATCTCTCCCAATCGGGGCTTGCCCTCCTCGCCTACTTCATATTCGCCTGTGCGGACGAAAATCTTATGCCCCCCAATACGCGCTTCAGATGTAAACCCCTGCCTCCGCCTCGGAAGGCGCTGGCGTCTTGAGCGTTGAACTGTGTCCGTTTTGGGTGCCTCATCGTGTGCCTCTTCAGTGGTCTTCTCCTGATCAATCTCTTTTCCTGATTGGAGAGGTTGAGCTCCTTTTGAACCATCACGGTAAACAGCGACTGCCTTCAGACCCAGTTTCCACCCTTGAATATAGATATCTTCAATATCCTGAACCGAGGCCGAGGCTGGAAGATTGACGGTTTTAGAGATAGCTCCCGAAAGGAAGGGCTGGGTCGCAGCCATCATCCGCACATGCCCCATCGCAGGGATATACCGTTCACCATGCCCACACTTGTTGGCACAATCGAAGACAGCAAGGTGCTCTTCCTTGAGTCCTGGAGCACCTTCAACCGTCATCCGCCCAAAAATGATCTCATTCGCCTTCTCAACCTGTTCCTCATCAAACCCTAGCGCTTCCATCATACTAAAGCCCTCTTCGTTCGCTGGTCCTTCCCATCCTCGTGCTTCTAAGAAATCCTCCCCTACATGCGACACCGTAAGGACCTCCTTGATAGAGAATGCTCCCAAAAACTTACTCTCAAGACGAGCCAAGTCCTTAGGCGAAAATCCCTTCTTCTTGAGCGAGTCTGTATTGATGGGTGAGGGGTTGTCCCAAGACATAAACCCCTGGACATACTGGAGAATCTCCTTTACATCTGATTCGGCATATCCCAAGAAAGTGAGTCCACGGCGGACCGTTCGGTTGATAATCTTAAAATAACCCCCACCCGCTAGTTTCTTGATCTTGCACAAAGCGTAATCGGGCTCAATGCCCGTTGTGTCACAATCCATCAACAGTCCGATCGTCCCTGTAGGTGCCAAAACCGTAGCTTGAGCGTTTCGAAAACCACTCTCGGCCCCCTCTTTGACGACGCCATCCCATAGACGCGTTGCTTCGTTCCAAAGAGCGGCTCCTGTGTGCTCTATCTCTAGCGAGTACGCAGCTTGTCGGTGGAGATTCATGACCTCACCCATCGATGTGGCATTCTCTGGATAGGCTGCAAACGACCCTTTCGATTCTGCAAGTTCTGCGGATACACTATACGCACATCCTGTCAAAATACCAGTCAGAGCGGCTGCTATTCCCCTCCCCTCTTCACTGTCGTAGGGGATACCCCGCGCCATCAGCAAACCCCCAAGATTAGCGTACCCCAACCCCAATGGGCGGAAATCATGTGAGTTTTTCGCTATCTCCTCTGTGGGATAGGAAGAGAGGTCAACGAGAATCTCTTGGGCTGTAAATAAGAGGCGAATCGCATGGTTATATCCTCCAATATCAAAAGAGCCATCTTCCTTTTGGTATTTCAAGAGATTGATGCTAGAGAGATTACATGCCGTGTTGTCCAAGAACATAAACTCGCTACAGGGATTAGATGCGTTGATACGGTCTGTCGCTTTACAGGTGTGCCACTCGTTGATCGTTGAGTCGTACTGAACCCCAGGATCAGCACATTGCCATGTCGCCTCTGCCAACGCACCCATCACCTTGCGACAAGATAACTCTTCCATACCCTCTCCCGTTGTCCGGAAGGTCGTCCAATAAGTCTTGTCCTCTTCGTAGCCCTTTAGGAAATCATCTGTAAGCCTAACGGCATTGTTGGCGTTTTGCCCGCCGACCGTCTCGTAGGCTTCTCCCCCTATCCCTCCCTCGTATCCACTCGCCATCAAGACTTTCGCCTTTTTCTCTTCCACAACCTTCCAGTTGATGAACTCAAGGATTTCAGGGTGGTCTACATCTAAACAGACCATCTTTGCAGCACGCCGTGTGGTCCCTCCCGACTTTGTAGCCCCAGCACCTGAATCTAGGACCTTTAGGAAAGACATCAATCCACTGGAGCTTCCACCCCCTGACAACTTCTCTGTCTTTCCGCGCAAAGGACTAAAGTTTGTCCCTGTACCCGAGCCATACTTAAAGAGCCGAGCCTCGTTCTGAGCAAGAGAAAAAATGCTCATCAAATCATCGTCCACTTTTTGGATGAAACAAGCACTACACTGAGGACGTTCGTAGTTGTCTTCTAGGCGATGTGGTCGTTCTCTCTCTTCATCCCAAGCCCAATTTCCACCTGCACCTTTGATACCATACTTGGCAGAGAGTCCACAGTTGAACCAAACGGGGCTGTTGAAAGCAGCATGCTGATTGGCCAAGAGCCAAGAAAGCTCTTCCTCGAATGTCTCAGCGTCTTCCTCGCTGGCAAAATACCCACCCGCCTTCGTGCCCCACATGCGCATTGTGTGGATAATGCGCTGAATGGTCTGACGAAGAGAAGTCTCGCCTACTCCCTCCCCCCCCACGCCCCGTTTCCTGAAATATTTGCTGGCGAGGATGTCAATAGAGAGTTGACTCCAATTTGTGGGTACCTCTATCCCATCCATCTCAAAAACGACAGATTCGTCTTGATTCGTGATCTTACTGATGGCATTCTTCCACTTTATACTCTCATCCCAACTCTGATCGGTTTGGGTATGGTGGCGATCAAAGAAAAGCCCCTTACCCGATCCCTTCAAACACTCTCTTTCTCTTCCTTCCTTCGCTCTTTTTTCTGTGTCAGACATCTTTCCCTAAATACTCCTTATCTGTTGCTTTCCTTGCCACCTTCCGAGGGCTGGAAAGGGGTGGGTAAAGGTCAGTATACACAACGGCAAGGGAATAGGCTTGGTGATGGAACATCTTTCGGCACCAACCCTTGAACGGGCGGTAACCACCGTGATTTCAACGAATTCGCATGAGCCGCAAGGTAGAGGTTACTAGACGAAAAACAAGCTACTTGCCAAAGAAAAGGGCTAACTCACGATTCGCCGACTGAAGCGAGTCTGAACCATGAACAGCGTTCTCTTGTAGAGAGGTGCCAAAGCGCTTTCGGAGTGTCCCTTCCTCTGCATCTTCTGGATTGGTAGCCCCCGCCAATTGTCGAAATGCTGCCACGCAATCAGGAGCCTCTAATCGCGCCAGAACGACGGGGCTACGCGTAATAAACTCTACCAACTCTCCAAAGAAAGGTCTCTCTGAATGTTCTGCGTAATGCTCTGCTGCGATTTCGTGGTCTAACTCCCTCATTTCTAACGCTGAAATGCGGAACCCTGCCGACTCTATAGCTGCCAATATTGAACCCGCCAAACTGGCTTCAACCGCATCGGGTTTTACAATGAGTAATGTCTTTTCCATGGGGGTTATTCTCCCTCATCATCCTCACCTATTGGTGTTGAATGTCTCCTAGAACGCCACTCTCGGAAAAACCCCACAGAGAGGATTAGGAGAACCACGCCCACCATCCAGGCAATCCCTGCAGGGGTCTTCCAAAATCCCTTCGCTTCTTCTCCAAAACGAGCTGCCAAATGAGCCACAAGGAAGAACCGAGCTCCCCGCCCCAATAAGGAGAAGATGAAGAGGGTTCTCTTTTTTAGCCCCATCATCCCCGATATGACACAGAAAAACTTGTAGGGAACAGGTGTAAAGCCCGCCAAGAGTATCGCTTCGTCACCATGTCGAAGGAGCTTCCGTTTGACCGTTTGAAAGACCTTTTTCTCGCCAAACCTCGCCACAATCGGCTTCTCAAGGAACCGGCCTAACCACCACCCCACAAGTGCCCCCGTCGCACTTCCAACCGTTGCAACACCAGCCAAGAAAGCGTACTCCTGAGGCGACTTTCCTGCTAGGAATAGGAGGCCTAGGTCAGGAGGTAAAGGAAAGAAGATCGCCTCACAAAACGCCCAGATAAGGAGCCCCATAGCTCCCCATTCTTCAAAATGGGATGAGAGAGACTCCACAAGCCCTTCAGCCACCATGCTTACGAACAACAGACTCATAAAAAGACCTTCGGCATCGCCCCACGCAAGAGGACAACCCCTCCTTCTGTCCATGCGACAACAGATGTGGGTTTCCCATTTCCTCTTGCTCCCAACCAAGCTCCGTCAACGCTTTCTCTTATCTCCTTGGGGGCATCCTTATATTGAACAGGAGGCTCTTCTCCCTTCTTGTTGGCGCTTGTCAAGAGATAAGGAGTTCCTGCGGCGATTGCCAAGGGAATCAGGGAATCACTCCCCCCCAATCTCAGTCCCAAACCGAACGCCCCCGCCCACAAGGGGTTTCGTTCTCTCTTCCGAAACCTGCCCGGAACAACCAATGTCATCCTCTCGTTCCATAACCCCTCTATCCCTCCATTTGGTTCTGTACGACACACCCAACACTCTCTCAATGAGGCATAATCGCTAAACACCCATGTAAAGGGTGTCTTTCTTGCCCCCTTTACCCTGACCAACTCTTCAACGTTTTCGGGGCGAGTAGCCAGCCCCAAAACCGTCCCTGTCTCCACAAGAATAATCCCCCCTTTTTGAAGGGCTTCTGCACCCGCTATGTTCCTGTCCATTGAGCTTCAACGACGAGATAAGGATAATGATCCGGGGATCCCCAAGGTTTCCTGAGACGAGCTCTACTCCAACCTTTTCCAAAAAGCGTGAGAGCTTCTTCACCCAAGAAAAACCCTACTTCCATCAAGAGCCATCCACCCTCCCTAAGATGGAGGGGAGCATCGGAAACGATGCACTGGGCGACACTCAAGGGCTCATCAGGGGCAAAGAGTGCCAAGGGGGGGTCAAAGAGAGCGACCTCGGGTGGGAGACTTTCTTTCTCCTCCTCTCCAATATAGGGCGGGTTCGCCGTAATCACATCAAAGATCCCACTTACCTCGTTGTACAGGTCGCTTTGTAGGACCTTGACTCCATATTCAGGAATCAAACGGGCAACTTCCTCCTTAGCATGTTGAACCGCCAAGTTGTCACAATCAACCATCACCACCCTAGCCTCGGTTTCATAGGCTAAACTGATGCCCACACACCCTCCTGCACAACATAAGTCCAAGACCACCCCCTTGTCTGGGACCTTCGGTATCGCTCTTTGAACGAGTTCTTCGGTTTCGGGGCGAGGACTAAAAACGCCCGGTACGACACGAAACCTAAAATGACGAAACGCCCGCCACCCCAAGATGCGGTCAATCGGCTCTCGCCTTTCTCGTCGCAACAGGTACCCCTCCCAGATGGGAGCTACTTCGTGAGGAATCTCTTGTTTGTTCTCTGCCAAGAGATCTTCTCGGGTCCATCCCATCGCTTCGGAAAGGAGAATCTCGCTATCTAACCAAGGGGAATCCACACCCGCGGCCAATAGCCGTGCTCTACCTTGCCTAATCGCGTCAGAAACGAGGACCTTCTTACGCTCCACTTTGTACCTCGTCCATCAGTCGCTTCCTGAGAAGACGAGCGATATCCTCAAAAAAAACCCTTCCTTCGCCCGCAAGGACGCGGTCAAGTTGGTGGATAGAGTGCCCCACACGATGATCCGTTACCCTGTTTTGAGGGAAGTTGAAGGTCCGAATCTTCTCAGAGCGATCCCCACTCCCTACCGCAGAGCGCCGTCTCTCATCCCCCTCCTTCTTCCTCTGCTCTACCTGAAACTGGTACAGTTTAGTACGCAACATCAAGAGACACCTCTCACGGTTCTGATGTTGGCTCCGTTCCTCTTGACAGTCCACGACGACTCCCGAAGGGCGATGGGTCATTCGTACCGCTGAATCGGTCTTGTTGACATGTTGCCCCCCAGCGCCACTAGCCCGATAGGTATCCACCTTGATATCTCTTGGGTCTAGATCTATTTCTACTTCGTCATCTGCCTCCGGGAGGACAGCAATCGTCGCTGCAGATGTATGAATGCGCCCTTGGCTTTCTGTATCGGGAACGCGTTGGACTCTATGGATGCCACTCTCAGCAGCCAACCAGCCAAATGCCCCCTCTCCCCTAACCATGAAGGAAATCTCTTTGTAGCCCCCCATCTCACTTGACGAGGAGGAAAGAACCTTGATGTTGAAATCGTTCTCCAACATTCTCTTGTACATCCCAAAGAGGTCCCCCACCCACAGCGCTGCCTCGTCGCCCCCCGTACCTGCTCTAATCTCCACCAATGCATTCCTTCCTGCGTCGGGATCACGAGGCACTAGGGCGTCCTCCAAGTGGCTGGTGGTCTTTGAAAGTGTCTCAGCCGCTTCCTCAATCCCCTCTTGAGCAATCTCCTTGAGTTCAGCATCGTTACCAAGAAGTGCCTCGTTCAAGTCGGTCCATTCTGCCAAGTCCTCAAGGTATTTTTGGTGAAGTTCTAGTATGGTTTGAACTCGTTGTCTTCTGCGCCCCAACCCTTTTAGCTTGCGGGGTTCCTTGAGTATCAGTGGGTCAATAAGAGCGGCATCAATCTCTTCCAATGCCTTCTGTATTGGAAGCATCGCCTCTTGAAAAGCATCCTCTGGGGGCATAGCCCCCGTCACACTAAGAACGAGCCTCGTCTCTCTTCATTGCGGCTTTTCGGGCTTTCTTACCCCTGTCGCCCATATCGGAAAGAGAGTCACTGCCGTACCGCTCTTTGAAGCGATCGATACGACCCGCCGTATCAACGAATTTCTGTTTCTTGGTAAAGAAAGGGTGACAGGTTGAACAGATTTCAACCCGAATTGACTTTACAGTAGCGCCAACGAGAAAATCGGCACCACAGTCACATATGACCTTGCAGTCGTCATGCCAAGCAGGATGGATATCACTTTTCATTACTTTACTCCCTAAACCCAAACAGAACCACAAAGGGGATTATACCTTGAGCCCAACCCCCTAATGGGCAGAGGGTCCTACCCATCTAGCCACAAAGAGATTCGTCTCTCCCTCTACCAAACCGTTCCGATTGCTCCCGAAAACGATCCATTCCCCATCGGGCGAGAACATAGGAAACCCATCAAATCCTGGGTATTGGGTCACCTTCTGAGTCTTCCCTTGACCAAGAGGGAGCATGAAGAGATCAAAGCCTCTCCCTTGGGGATCGTCTTCGTTAGAGACATAGAGGACGAACTGGTCGTTGGGTGAAAGGACGGGACCAAAGTTAGCCGCACCGTTATCTGTTAGAGGGGTGCGCAACGTGCCATCGGGACGCATCGCCCATATCTCTAGTGCAGAGGGCCTCACAAGCTCTTTGTCGAACAGATCCTGAAAGACTGTCTTCTCTTCTTCCGTCTTTGCGATAGATCGTCGCCAGACAATCACCTCGCCAGAATAACCCGGAAAACTGCCGCCGTCATACCCTGGAGAATGGGTCAGGCGGACGATGCGCCTGTCGCCATCGATCGTCATCCCGTAAAGCTCCAAATCTCCGTCACGAGCACTCGTAAAGACCATTCTGTTGTTTCGATTCCAATCCACACCCTCAACCTCGGCGTCATACCCTGGCACATCTGTTAGTTTCTCAATAATCTCACCTGTATCAGCAGCTGCTAGATAGATTTCATATGTGCCATGTATGGGCCACACATATCCTTGAGAATAGTCAAGGGGTGGAGGATCTTCGGCCATCTCTTCATGGGTAGAAGCGTAAATGAAGCGTTTCCCATCAGATAACCAAAAGGGGCATGTCGTTACACCAAGCCCCGTTGAGACGAGCACGCTTTGCCCCGTAGCCAAATCATAGGTAAAGATCTGGTCAGCACCCCCCCCATCTCTTGTACTCTGGAAAAGAAGCTTGGACCCATCGGGTGACCAATACGCCTCTGCATTCTGTCCCCCAAAAGTGAGCTGTTCCAGATCAGCAAGAAAGAGTTCTTCTCCTTCAAAAAGGGGTGCGGGGGGATAGAGTTGGGGTTGTTGGAACCCCCCCACCGCCAAGACCCACTCCTCACCAGAAATCTCCCGCCCCAAAGGCGTGGGTGTGGGTCCCCCATGTCCTCCAGCTAGGAGAAAAATGAGGAGGGTGAAAGGAGGTAGGAGAGCGGGCATGAGGACAGCTTATTCTATCTGAATCGTTAGAGAAGGAACTTGACAGCGGCAATGACGAGAACGAAACCCAGCACGTTCCGAATCATCCCTCCCGACCATCTTCCTGCTCCTGTTTTGGATCCTAGCCACCCCCCCGCCCATGCTGAAAGGGCGAAGAGAATCCAACTCTCCATGGGGAATTCAGGCCAAATGCCTGCACGGGCGATTCCCACCAACCCTGCCGCTGAATTGAGAAGGATAAATGCCGCTGTTGTTGCGGCTGTTTCTTTGGCAGTTGCCCACCCCATCGTCAAGAGAAGGGGAGAAAGGAAGATGCCCCCACCCACACCAACCATCCCCGAAAGGGCTCCCATAATCAATCCCCAAGCCAAAGCACTGGGAAGTTTGGGTGCGACAAGGCGTTTTCTCCTTGCCTGCCCCCTGCCAAGAATGAGTCGATACGCCGACCAAATCAGAACACCAGCTAGAACACGGCGTGTGACTTGGTCCTCTAGGGGGAATCCCGCCATCACCGCTGCGGCAGGGACTGAAGTGATGACGAAAGGCCAAAGGAGGTTTCCCTTCAGGAATCCTCTTTTCTTGAACTGCGATGTCCCAGCCCCTGCTACTAAGATGTTTAGAGAAAGGGCGACGGCTCGCATTGAAGCGATGGGCCACCCCGCTAGAGCCATCACCGCCAGATAGCCACTAGCACCCCCATGTCCTACCGAACCATAAAGGAATGCCACCAAAGCGATAAGGGGGAACAACCAAGAGGAATCTTCCGTCATCTGTCTTGAGGGCGTACTGGGCGGGGAGGAATCGAACCTCCATTCTCGGATCCAAAGACCGATGTCTTGCCGTTAGACGACCGCCCATCCAAGGGGGTATTATCCCACATTAACCGTGTTTCACGAGTGCGTGACCAGCAACAGCGCCCTAATCTCTCAAGTGAACGAGGGCGATCAAGGAATCCCCCTCTACCCGAATTGATTCTAAGAAACTAGGTAGGTTTTCGTTCGGTTCTACCCCTGCAGGAAAGAACTGTATCGCGGCACGGATCTTCTCCTTTTCAACGAGAAGGAAGATATCTGCAGTGCCCGTCTGCGCAAGTAGGTCTTGGGAGCGGGGGTCAAAGAAACCCGAACCATCCACCAAGCAAGCCTCTGTAGCGGAGCGTAAATACCCGAAATACCAAAAGGCAACGGTACACCCTTCTTGGGGAAGAAACTTAGCGACCTCCTGAACCACCCGTTGGTGGTCTTCCCATCGGACCTGAGAACGATTCATGGGATAGAGACTCAGCAACCCAAAAACCCCAAGAACGAGAGGAGCTTTTGATCTTGTTCTTGAGAAAGCGAGACATAGTGTGGCTAGGACCAAGCCTCCTGCCAACCCCCATACCGTTCCTGGAGGAAACCCCGCCCCCCACCACACCACAGTCATTCCCAATAGAACGCCCAAGAGTTGGCGCTCGTTCCTCTTCCACCACGGTAGGAAGAATAAGACGGCAGCCACCCCCACCCAAGGGAGAGGTGAGGGGTGCCCCTCTCCTCCTAATGATAACCTCTGAATAAGCAACCCCTTTGCCCCCAAGGTCGCCGGAAGAGGAGAGCCCCACAAGAATTCGTTCAAGAGCAATACCAGAGCCAACACCCCCAATCCACCAAGAACCCATTCTCTCTTGCCCGAAAAATACGTAAATAGCCCCGCCACGCCCCATGATAGGAGGGCGTCCATCCTTGTGACGAGTGCCAACCCCGCCCACACACCCCCCTTCTCCTTTCCAATCCAAATGGCAAGGAGAGTTAGGAAGAGGAATAGAGCTGTTCCTGGTCCAATGAGGAGGAGGTAGGGCACGAATGGAACGAGTGCGAATAAGAGGGGCGCCCTCCACCCCCCCCACCTCCACAGCACCCAGAGGATTCCTCCCAAAGAGATGACGTTGAGTGTAAAGACGGCTAGAACAGGTTCTAGACCTAAGGAAACGAGTGCCGTGGCTAGGTGTAGATGGAGGGGCTCGGAGACGCCCATGGAGGGGATTGCTTCTCTTTCGGGGAACCCCTCTCCTTGAGTAGCTGCCCAAGCACTCCAAGCCACCAAATGGGCATCATCACTAAGGACCGGAAGCGTCAAGAAGAATGCCATAGGTTTATTATCCCCCCATGGTAGATTAGTTCTATGCCCAAAGTCCTCGTTACGGGAGCATCTTCTGGTCTGGGAAGAGCGATTGCTGTTGCTCTTGCCCAAAAGGGGTGGGAGGTCTTTGCAGGGGTGCGTGGCAAGGAAGATGGACCACCATTCAGTGGCAAAGGTGTGATCCGCCCCCTCGTTCTGGATATTACAGACCCAAAAGCACTCTCTGCCCTCCCTTCTCAGATTGGAGAGCGGCTTGACGCTCTAGTAAACAACGCGGGTATCGTTCGTCCTGGCCCCCTTGAGATTCTGCCCCTTTCTGCCCTTCGGGAACAGTTAGAAGTGAATGTGGTGGGACAGGTTGCAGTCACTCAGGCTGTATTACCTGCCCTTAGAGAGAGAAAAGGGCGCATCGCTTTCATCAGTTCCACAAGTGGGCTCGTGACTTTTCCCTTTCTGGGTGCTTATGCCGCTAGCAAGCACGCTCTTGAAGCCGTAGGAGATGCCTTTCGGAGAGAGCTTCAGCCGTGGAGTATTGATGTTTCGTTGATAGAGCCAGGCCCCATTCGCACACCGATTTGGAAAAAAACGAGAGATTTTGTAGAAGAGAACAAGGGAGTTATCTCGCCCCAGTCCCTATCCCTTTACGAAAAGGGGATTGAGATCTTTGAATCGGGAACGACACAAGCCGAAGAGCGTGCTGAGGATGCTTCTGTGGTGGTTGCTGCCGTTCTCCATGCCCTTCTTTCAGAGCGCCCACGAACACGATATATCGTGGGTCCAAGGAGTCGATGGAGGACCGTCTTGGCTCGCTTCCTTCCTGATCGCTGGCTAGATAGGCGTCTAGGCGGGTCCTAGAATGGCTCTCTTCTCCTTTCTTCTTCTTATGATTACCCCAAATCCCCCGCCATCAACTCCTCTGTCTCCAACGATAGAGAGCCACTTTGGGCGTGTGGTCAACGATCCCTATCGCTGGTTAGAGGACGGCGACTCTGACGCCGTAAAGGAATGGTCGCTGGCCCAAACAGCAAGGGCGACGACCTATCTCTCTGCTCTTCCCGCTTGGAATCCCCTTCGCAAACGCATCTCCACCCTCCTAGAGCAAGGGAGTCTTGGTCTTCCTGTTTTCAGGGGAAAGAGGGTTTTTTGGACCGAGAGAGAGGGGCTAGAAGACCATGCTAAGGTCTATTGGAAAGAAGGGGTGGAAACAGAAGTGCTTTTAGACCCCAACGGTTGGAGTGATGACGGCACCCGAAGTTTGGACTGGTGGGTGGTTAACCGAGAGGGAACCCTCGTTGTCTATGGCGTCTCTGAGGCAGGTTCGGAGATGTCCACCACTTATGTGCTGGAAGTAGAAACAGGGAAACAACTTGAGGAAGAGATACCCTATACGCGGTGGGCAAACCCCTCTTGGCTCAAGGACAATCGTGGTTTCTATTACAGCAGATACCCTCAACCGGGAACGGTTCCACCAGAAGAAGTTTCTTATCATAGGCGTGTCTACCTCCACATCTTGGGGACGGACTGGGAGGACGACCCCCTTGTTTTTGGGGCGGATAGAGAGAAAGAAGAGTGGCCAAGTGCTTCCGTAGATTACTCGGGAAAGTGGCTCTTGGTGGAGGCAAGTAAAGGATGGGATGAATCGACTCTCTTCCTTGCCAACCTGACGGATGATCTTCCCCATTTCTCTTTGGTCGCCGGGGGAGACGGGCTCTATTCTGCCTTTATTGAAGAAGGTTTTATCTGGATTCTGGAACGCTCAGCGAGGTTTCCTCTTTCTCAGTTGTGGCGGGCACCCTTAGAGGACAACCCTGCCGACAGGTCCAACTGGCAGGTAGCCGTTCCCCAAAGCGATTCTCCACTCCAATCGGCGTCTTTTGTAGGAGGAAAAATCGTCCTCGCCTACGAGAAAAAGGCAACTTCCAAGATCGTCCTCCTAGACCCCCTTACACTCCAACAAGACGGTTTTCCTTTACCGGGGATTGGTTCAGTTGGCGGGCTTTCGGCACGGAGAGAGGGGGGGTTGTTTGCTTATTCCTTTGCTTCTTTTGATACCCCTCCCGTCATTTTTCAACAAGAAGCGGGCTCTTTAGAGCGTTCCGTTTGGGGGCGAATTGACTACCCTATTGACCCGAGTGGGCTACAGGTTCAACAAGTGGAATACCCCTCACAAGACGGCACCCTAGTTACGATGTTCCTCGTCCACAAGGAGGGTGTGGTTCTTGATGGCTCTAACCCGACTCTATTGACAGGTTATGGGGGGTTCAACATCTCCCAAAAACCTTATTTTTCTCCCACTCTTTTCCCGTTCCTAGAAGCAGGGGGTGTTTTTGCCCTCCCCAATCTAAGAGGTGGGGGTGAGTATGGAGAGGGTTGGCACCAAGGAGGAATGTTGAAGAATAAACAGAATAGCTTTGATGACTTTATTTCTGCCGCCGAATGGCTCATCTCCCATCACTACACTTCGCCCCAACGATTGGCGATTAGTGGGGGGAGCAACGGGGGGTTACTCGTTGGGGCTGCTATGACACAAAGACCCGACCTTTTTAAGGCGGTCGTCTGTGCTGTCCCCCTATTGGATATGGTGCGATACGACCAGTTCTTGATTGCTCGATTGTGGATTCCTGAATATGGAGACCCCTCTGTTGAGGATGATTTTCACTCGCTCTATAGCTATAGTCCCTACCACCACATCCCCACCCAAGGCTCCTTCCCTAGTCTTCTGCTGATGACGGCCAATCACGACTCTCGTGTTGATCCCCTTCACGCACGGAAGTTCGCTGCTTTGGCTCAAAGGAATCACCCCAACTCCCTCATCTTGTTACGGGTTGAAGATGACGCAGGGCATGGTGTAGGGAAGCCCATTTCCTTTGTAATAGATGAAGTGACCGATCGCTGGGCTTTCCTCTTTGACCAATGGGGACTCTCCCTCTAACACCTTTTTCGGACCGTCTCGGTTCCGTCTCGTTCGCCCCTCCAAAGTCTGAATGGGGTCTTGAAGAGAGAATATACGAATGCACTCTCCGTAATTCAGAGTAGATTCCAGAATCATTCCAATAGGAGGTTTTCAAGTAAACACCACTATGACAAAAAATAAGAATCTGCTTTCTTGGGGGTTGGTTGCCGCGGTACTTCTCTTCGTTGCCGTTAGCGCCTTCGCCCCTCGAACGAGCACACGACTAGGGCGAGGAGCTACTGCGATTGCTGCCGACCGGGATTTAACCCCCGACGACATCGAAGCCGCACTAAAGACCTATATGCCCTCCGGTCGCCACGACGACTACATTATGTTCTCTTCAGGAGGACACGCAGGACAAGTCTTCGTCATTGGCTTGCCATCCATGCGCATACTCAAGACAATCGGAGTCTTTACTCCGGAGCCTTGGCAAGGTTGGGGAACAGGTGCCCAAGATACAATGGATATCCTTGCTGATGGCGCAGTAGACGGTATAGAGATCACATGGGGGGACACCCACCACCCCGCCCTTTCTGAAACAGGGGGCGAGTATGACGGACAATGGCTCTTTATCAATGACAAGGCAAATGCTCGGGTTGCCCTTATTGACCTGAAGGACTTTGAGACAAAACAGATCGTAAAAAACCCCATCGCCATCAACGATCACGGCGGCACCAAGGTGACGCCCGATACTGAATGGGTGATTGAGGGTGGACAATATGCCACACCTCTGGGTTATGAGTATGCACCCATAAGTGATTATGCTGATTCCTATCGTGGAATGGTCACTTTCTGGAAGTTTGACCGATTGGCTGGGCGCATTGACAAGAGTGCCTCTTTTGCGATGGAGCTTCCTCCCTACTGGCAAGACCTTTGTGATGCTGGGAAGAAAGTGAGTGAAGGATGGGTCGTTTGTGGCTCGTTCAACTCCGAGATGGCAACCGGGGGAATTGAAGACGGAAACCCACCCTTTGAAGCGGGTGCGTCCCAACGAGACATGGACTATCTCCATATCATCAATCTGGATGCTGCGATTCGGGTCGCTCGTGCCGGACAAACATCTGACATAAATGGATTCCCGGTCATCTCTCTTGAGAGATCCATCGCAGAGAACCTCCTCTACTTAGCTCCCGAACCAAAAAGCCCCCATGGTGCAGACATCACGCCTGGTGGTGAATACATTGTCGTCAGTGGGAAACTCGATCCCCATGTCACGATTTACTCTTGGGCCAAGATTCAATCCTCCATTCGAGCTGGTAACCATCGTACGGACAGTTACGGTGTCCCCATTCTTCCTTTTGACTCGGTTGTAGAAGCTCAAGTAGAGGTCGGATTGGGTCCTCTTCATACTGAGTTTGACAACCAAGGGTACGCTTACACCAGCCTCTTCCTAGAGCCAGCTGTTGCCCGCTGGACCTTGGGTGGTCCTTACGAACGCCTCCACCCAGAAAAGGGGTGGCAACTCGTCCAACAGATTCCGGTTCATTACAATGTGGGACACCTCGTTACAGCTGAAGGTGATACCGTAAGCCCCGATGGCAAATACTTGGTCTCTTTGAACAAGTGGGCATTAGACCGCTTCGCGAATGTCGGTCCCCTACTCCCTCAGAACTTCCAGTTGATTGACATTGAGAACAATGGTGATGCCATGAAGTTGCTCTATGACATGCCTATGGGTATTGGAGAACCCCACTACGCTCAGATTATCAAAGCTGACAAACTAAACCCCTGGGAGGTCTACCCCGAGGTGGGATGGAACCCCACCACAGGGACGATTGATGAGCACGCCGTGATGTTAGGCGAAGAGCGTGTGGAAAGACATGGAAACACCGTTGAGATCTTTATGACGGCTATCCGCAGCCACTTCACCCCAGAGCGCATTGATATTCGAAAGGGTGATCATGTGATTTGGCACATTACAAATGTGGAGCGAGCCTACGATGCAACGCACGGATTCGCGCTACCTGGATACAACATCAATGTCTCTATTGAACCAGGCGAAGCGTTGTCTTTTGAGTTTGATGCTACCAACGATGGAGTCTTTACCTATTACTGCACAGAGTTCTGCTCTGCTCTCCACTTGGAGATGATGGGCTACCTTCAGGTACGACCGTAACAACGATAACTACCGGGGGCCGGCTCGTCCGGCCCCCTATTTTTTAAAGGAAAATAACGGATATATGACTCCATTACTTAACAGAATCTTAGGCCCCCGCATTCCCGAAGAGGATTTCAAGAAGAGACCTTTTCGGTATCTCCTGCCCAACCTTCTCTTTACGCTCGCTGCAGTTTCTCTCATCATCTCGGTCTTCTTCCCCTTTTGGCGAATGGATTTGAAGGCTCCTCAGTATCCTCGAGGGTTGGAGTTGATTGCCTATGTCGATCACATCGGGGGTGATGTAGAAGAGTTAGACCTGATCAATCACTACATTGGGATGCGACCCTTACAAGAAGCAGCGAAGTTTGAGATGTCGATTGCCTACTATGTGATGAGTGTCTTCGCGTTATTTCTCCTTGCTGGAACCGTTATCCACACCCGATGGACCGCGTGGCTTTCCCTTCCAGCGTTTCTATTCCCCGCTGCCTTCATATTGGATATGCGTTGGTATATGAGAGAGTTTGGGATGAACCTAGACCCTAAGGCACCTCTTTCCAGCTCGGTCGACCCCTTCGTCCCAACGATTCTTGGTGAAGGAGAAGTCGCCCAATTTACCACTTTGGGATATGTCGATATCGGTTTCTGGCTTGCGTTGGGTTCTTCTGTCCTGATTATCTTCGCTCTTTGGTCTCATTGGGCTGTCTGGAGTCCCTTGGTTAGAAAGGAGGAGGGAAAGAGCAACTAGTGCTCCCCCTTTGGCACCTTCTCCTCGCTTTGGCACCTGCCAATCTGACCGTTGTTTCAGGAGATGAGGGAGGGTTATCTCGGGCTCTTGCCCAAGCAGAAGCGGGCGCTGTAATTACGGTTGAGGGGGGGGTGTGGAGAGGTTCGTTCATGATAAACACCCCCCTTACGCTCATTGGGAAGAATGGGGCAACACTTGACGGAGGGGGCGAAGGAACTGTCCTCTCTATCCTTGCCCCAGATGTCACGGTTCGGGGTTTAACGATTACGGGAAGTGGTCGTCGCTTGGATGCAGAGAACTCCGGCGTTTCTGTTGAAGCGCCTCGAGCTACGATCGAGGATAACATATTGAACGAGGTTCTATTCGGTCTCTACTTGAAGAGCTCCCCCCAATCTGTCGTGAGGAATAACAGAATTACAGGGTTTCCTATCGCTGTACCAAGACGTGGGGACCCCATTCGCATTTGGGAAAGTGATGGCACTCAGGTTGTGGGCAATGTTGTAGAGAGTGGAAGGGATGTCGTCCTTTGGTTCTCTTCAGACTTGGTCGTTATGAATAACTCCATTTCCAATGGAAGGTATGGTCTTCACTTCATGTATTGCGACGGAGCGAAAGTGATAGAGAATGCGTTCATCAACAACTCTGTAGGAGCCTTCCTTATGTTTAGCAGAGATCTAAGGATGGAGAATAACCTATTCTTGGGCAACTATGGACCGAGTGGATATGGGGTGGGATTAAAGGATGTGGATGATGCCCTGGTCGCCGACAATCTCTTCTTGGGCAACCGCGTTGGCGTTCATATGGACAACAGCCCCAGACAAGTTGATTCGATAGGTCATGTACACCATAACGTCTTTTCTAGGAATACCCTTGGAATCTCTCTGATGCCCTCTGTTAGGAATAATGCGTTTTGGGCAAACGCTTTCTTGGAAAACGACGAACAGGTGCTCATTGCGGGCAGGGGTGGGTATGCCGCCAGTAACAGCTGGTCACATAATGGTGTTGGGAATTACTGGAGTGATTACCGTGGCTTTGATGGGGATGGGGATGGTTTGGGTGACTACCCCTATCGTTCAGATAGACTTTTTGAGAGTATTATGGCGAGATACCCGACCCTGCGTCTCTTCGTAAACACCCCCGCAGCACGCGCCCTTGATTATGCTGCCCGGGCCTTCCCCTTGGTTGCCCCTCGACCCATTCTTGAGGATAACTACCCCTTGATTGAGATGCCACCAATTCCCCCCGCACCCAAACCCCCCATGCCCAACGGCGGACCTCTTACTGCCGCCGCGGGGGGTATCTTGCTGTTGGCAGTCACTTTGGGATTCTTGGGTAAAGAGAGTTTTCTTGGAGGTTCCCCATGATTGAAGTCAGCCACCTTGGTAAGTCGTTTGGGAATACGCGTGCACTAAATGACCTCTCCTTTTCCCTTGCTGAGGGTGAATCTGTAGCTCTTTGGGGGCACAATGGTGCAGGAAAATCAACCCTCCTCCATGCACTGCTTGGGCTCTTTCCCTATGAGGGCAAGATTACCTTGAACGGTGTGGATGTAAAGCGTGACGGAACAGAAGCGAGGCGTCATGTGGGGTTTGTTCCCCAAGTATTGGGTTTCCACCCAGGTGCGACAGCCGTTGAAGCTTACTCTTTTTTCTCCTCATTGCGCGGGTTGAAAGTTAACCAATCCTCTTTCCATTCGATGGGTCTAGAAGGAGAAGAGAGAAAACGCCTTCGAGATCTTTCAGGGGGCATGCGGCGACGCTTAGCTCTAGGTATCGCCCTTCTGGACAACCCGCCTCTCCTCTTGTTGGACGAACCCACCTCCGACTTAGATGCGAAAGGGAGAGAGTCTTTCTTAGAACGACTTGAGGTGGCAAAAGAGACGGGGCATACTCTCCTTTTCTCTTCTCACCGACCCGACGAAATCGTTCGCTTAGCAGACCGTGTCCTCTTTCTAGATGGGGGCGAATTGGTTCAGGACGGGCTCACCAGCCATCTCTTCCATGATGGCTCCCCGGGAACTTCTGTTAGAAAAACAAACGGAGACTCTTTCATCCCCGTTTCCAAGTTGGGAGGTATCCATGCCTAGATTTGCTCTTCTTCTTGCTTTTGGTAAGCGTGAACTGAAAGAAGCGTTTCGTAATCTATGGTTCGTTCTCTTTAGTTCGGCCTTCTCAGTCTTAGCTGTCGCTCTCTCTTGGCTCTCTCTTTCCGGAGCGGGACGAGAGGGCCTAGCCTCTTTAGACCGCACAGGAGCAAGCCTAACCCATCTTGTCTTGCTCATCGTTCCACTCCTAGGACTTGTCTTAGGAGCTGGCTCTTTGGCTGGTGAAAGAGATAGAGGCACCCTTCCCATGCTCCTTGCTCAACCTGTATCTCGAGCTGAAGTTCTTGGAGGCAAACTCCTTGGATTGGGGGGGGCACTCTTAGGAACGATTGGTTTAGGGTTTGGTTTGGCTGGTCTCTTGATTGCTTGGGGGGGTGGCACATTGGGTGCCGATAGTTTCCTACTCTTAGTTGCCCTCTCTTTTCTGTTGGCTTTTACGGCGCTGGGATTAGGTATGCTGATCTCTTCATGCGCTCGAACAGAGGGTGCTGCACTAGGTTTGGCATTGTTCCTGTGGCTAGGCTTCGTTTTTTTGGGGGACTTGGGATTGATGGGAACAGCTGTCGCTTTTCAGACCGAACCTGGCACCCTGTTCTTGTTAGCCCTTGGCAACCCTCTTGAGGTTTTTAGGATGGCTACTGTACTCTCTATCAAGGGTGGAGGCGAGTTATTAGGACCTTCAGGTTTATGGGCTCTTCGGGAGTGGGGAGAGGCCCTGGAAGGAGGATTGATTGCCACACTCTTCCTATGGGCACTACTGCCCGCCATCATCTCCACTTCCGTCTTCAAAAAGCGAGGTATTCAATGAGACTTTTTCTTCACTCTTTGATCCTCTTAGCAAGCTGTAGGGGTATTGCTCAAGCAGAGGAGCCCCCATCTCTACGCCTTGGGGTGGACATCTGCGACTATTGCTCTATGATGATTGATGATATCCGTTTTGCTTCAGCCTATGTCACGACAGAAGGGAAAGTGCGCCGTTTTGATGATATTGGGGGCCTCCTAATCACCCTAAAAGAGAGAGGTGAATCTATTCAATCGGTGTGGGTACACGACATCTCTTCTCTCTCATGGATAGATGGTGAGAAGGCGATATATGTCCATGGTGGAACAATGACTCCTATGGGGTATGCTCTTTCTGCCTTCTCTCTTCATGAAGAGGCAGAGCGATTTGCACAAGAGAGTGGGGGCATCGTCATGTCGTGGGAGGAGATTCTCACATCAGAGATTACCCCCCAATCACCCCACCAAACTGGAGGGAAAGAATGAACAGAACGTCAGCGATGCTTGCCTTAGAGGGATTGATCCGATTGGCTGCATTGCCAAGAGAAGAGTACCACACCTTGGCCGAAATCTGTCCACCAAACTCACCAACTCCACCCTATTTTGCGAAAGTATTTCAACGGCTATCCCTTTCACCTATCGTCTCGGCACGAAGGGGACCTGGGGGCGGGTACAAACTGACGATCTCTCCCCAAGAGATTACTTTAGAGGCCGTGATTCTTGCCTCTACCGAACAAAAGAGCCTCTCATCCTGCCTTCTCAGAGATGCCCCTTGCGGGTCTGAACCTGCCTGTCCGCTACACAAACTGTTGAAGGATGAACAGATTGCACTCTCTCATCAAATTACCTCATTGACCTTAGAAGACTTGCTTGAAAGCGAGGGTGCCTAGGTTTCGTCTAGGTTTGGGTGCGGATTCGCCTTGTGATGCTTGTGACTCCAAGAGAAAAAAGTCCCTGCCCACGCCACTGTATATCCAACCATAGCGGCTATCTTCATGATAATACCACCCAGTTTTTGATCTTCAAGAGGCGAGAAATCGAGCCATCCCTCTAGCCGCGGTGCCACTTGATAAGTGGGATAGAAGACTTGGTCACTAAACGAGAGAATGCCAAACGCAGGAAGCTGTGCCACGGGAAATGCGAAGATATAGAGGAGTCTGGCACCAAAGGAGAGGCGTGGCCATCCGGGGACAGGATTGAGGAGGGGCCACCAAGAGAGAATTGCACCAAAGAGCATTGTCGCATGTTCTAGATTGTGGATGGGGGTGCTGTGAAGGGCTGCCTCGTAAAGGCGTGGCAGGTGCCAACCCAAAAAGAAGAGATGGAAAAGAGCCCAAGCCACGAGAGGTTTTGTCAGGGTTTGGAGGATGGGTCGGATAAGGGGGCGGTCAAACAAGCTCTTGGCGAGTGCCGGAGGAATCCCGACCAAGAGGGCTACAGCAACAGGGAAGATGAAGAGGATATGTTGGACCATATGAACCCAAAACAGATACTCTTCGCCCACATGGTCAATGGGCGAAGAAACTGCGACATAGAAGAGGGCTACACCAAAGAAAAAGGAGAGTGCTCTCCACAGAGGGTATGGCGTTCCCTTTCCCCATTTTTCCCTCCAAGGACCAATGCCAAAAAAATATAGGGATAGCACACCCAAGAGAAGGACCAAGAGGGGAACCTCATGAGTCCAAGTTGAGATATTTTCTGATTCGTGGAGCCCCGTATGGAGGAAGAGCATTCTCATATGAAGTATTATCCCAAAAACTATGTCGTGGAAGAAGCGTCGCTAGAGAGAAGCTAGATAGTGCAAGAGAGCTTCGACTTCTTCATCAGATGCTGTCATCGTAAGTCCCATCGGCATCATGCCCTTAATGAACCCTTTTGGTGCACGCTTCATTGGGTCTAGAACAGATTCTCGAATATAGGCGGTATCCACAATAATCGTTGTGCCATCATCCATCTCTTGCTCCCGTCCTAATAGACCCTTCCAAGAAGGTCCGACCAACCGTGAGCCGTCCACACTATGGCATGCCGAACAACCCAATTGAGTCGCTACCGTTTCGCCTAAAGCAATCATCTCATCCTTCGTAAGGGCGTTTCCACCTTCACAGGGGTTTGCCACCTCCATCTCAACGACCTCTCCCCCTTCACAGGGGTTTGTTGGCGTGGGATCGGGTGTGTGACAGGGGTTTGCCACCTCAATCTCAACGACCTCTGGGGTTTGGTGGGCAACCTCGCTACGGGGACTGGGCTGGGCAGCATTTGGGTTCAACATCACAATGATAGCCCAGGCACTGCCAGCAATCAGAAAGACCCCCATCCCGAAGATCCAACCCAACAAGGCGGGGTCTTTCTTGAGGTGCATGTAGACCTGGATGACCAACCAAAACTTGAGGGCTGCTAGCGAGAGCAAAAGGACGTTGTAAACGGTTTGCGGTGACCACGAAGGGAGCATCACCTCCACTACAGTCACCAATGTCAAGATCACAGCGATTTTTAGGTAGTTATTGTTCTTGTTGCTCATTTTCTTACTCCTCTAGGACCCAGGCATTTCCATCAAGTAGACAACGGAGAAAATCACAATCCAAACGACATCAACGAAGTGCCAATAAAGGCCTGCTACTTCAACATGGACTGCTTTTTTCTTTGTGACACCTCCCCAAAACGAGTGGACCAACAAAAGAATCATCCAAAGAACACCCACCGCCACGTGCACGCCATGAAAGCCTGTTAGTAGATAAAAAGAAGCCCCAAAAAGGTTCGTTTGCATCGTTAGCCCTTCTTCAATAAAAGTAGAGAATTCGAAGACTTGATAGCCCAAGAAAACCAACCCACAGAGAATCGTGGCCACATTCCATAGACGGAACTTTCCCAAATCCCCCCGTTGAATTGCTGCCAACTGGAGCACCATCGTTAGGGAGCTAGTCAAGAGAATAAAGGTGCTGATTGTGGTCGTCTGGAAGTCAAAGACATCAAGGGGCCATGGACCTGTCAAACTCCTTCCTTTATAGACCAAATACCCTGCAATTAAGCTCCCGAACAACATGCAGTCGCTAGCGATGTATGCCCACCAAAGGAGCTTGATGTGGGGAACACCAGTCCCCTCGGGCGGCTTAGGGGGACCTTCGGTCTGGTCATCGGGCACGGCAGGTACCGTTTGGGGTTTCTTTCGAACCAATCCCAAAATACCATAAAAGGTAAAGACTGCAACACCAAACGCAGCGACCACAAGAGCGAGTCCCATTAGGGGAGAAAGTGTACTGGCAAGAATCATTGTCCTGCCTCCATGGGGTGAATATGTTCTCCACCCTCTCCTTCTAAAGCCCATGCAAAGAAAGCGAGTAGCATAATGCCCACCCCTGTGAACCCTAGTGCGGGGCTATACAGGAGCCCAAGCCCTCCAAAGAGAATCCCCAAACTTGCGATGGCGGGCATCCAAGACCCCCCAGGCATGTGGATCCCGCCCTTGTCGGGAGGAAGAGTAGCGATTTCTCGCTTTTCCATCTTGGCAGCCCAAAGTTCATCCCTCTCTTTTACGACGGGTGTTTGGGCAAAGTTGTATACAGGGGGAGGAGACGTTGTGGTCCACTCCAATGTCCGGGCGTCCCATGGATCGGCAGGTGCTCTCTCTCCGTGGCGTGCTGCTCGGAGAAGCTCCATAATAAAGAGTAGGACAGAAAGCCCCATCGCAAATGCCCCAAACGTGGCAGCCAAATTGGAAGCACCCCATCCCATCTCGGATGAATAGGTGTAGATGCGCCTGGGCATTCCATAAAAACCGGCAATGACCATCGGTATGAATGTCGCATTGAACCCCCAGAAAAAGAGCCAGAAAATCTTCTTTCCTCGCTTGTCATCCAATAGGCGTCCGGTCATCTTCGGGAACCAATAAGCAATCCCAGCAAAGAGACCGAAGAGCCCCCCACCCACAAGCGTATAGTGGAAATGTGAAACGACAAAATAGGTATCATGTTGCTGGTAATCAGATGCCGCAGCACTGTTCATGATTCCTGTCAGCCCCCCCCATAAGAACATTCCAATGAAGGCAACAGCATACAACATGGGCGTGGTAAATCGAATCTTCCCACCCCACAAAGTAAAGACCCAGTTGAAGATCTTTGCCCCTGTGGGTATCGCAATCAAACTCGTTGTGAGGGCAAAAGCTGTATTGGCGACAGGCCCCATCCCTACGGTAAACATATGGTGGGCCCAAACCGCAAACCCCAAGAAAGCAATCGTTGCACCCGAAAAAACGACGACCGGATATCCGAAAAGGGGTTTGCGGGAAAAGGTAGGAAGTATCTCAGAAATGATCCCCATCGGCGGAAGAACGATGATATAAACCTCTGGGTGTAGTTTTCCTGACTTGTTGGCAATTTCGTGGACGTGCAGTATGGGTTCAAGGTTGTTATGTTGTTGATCTGTCATATTCGTTCTAGCAGATTCCGCTCCTCCCAGCGTACAGGCCATTGTTTTCGTAAGGTCGCACATTGGGGGATTCGTTAGTGTTGTGTGCGGCTCCGCCATCAGCCCGTCGACTCCTGCATCCTCACGGCCTAGTTTTGCGTGTTTATCATTCGCTTTTGTGAGACCACCCCGAACCGAGTCT
>JACNFQ010000043.1 GCA_014384545.1 bacterium
GCCTCAACAACGCCCCGGGGCGCAAGACAGCTCAACCCCTCCGCCGCCAACGCCTCTTCGCCAAGCCACCCCAACCCCCCCACATGCCCCCAATGCGCATGTGTCAACAGAATGCCCTGAAAGGGAAGGGAATGTCCTTCGGTGAGAGTGTGGAGTTGTCGGGGAAGGTCGGGGGTTGCGTCCACCAACCACACCCCCTCATCCGTCGTTACCCCTAAGCACGCAACGAGGTGCCCCCTGTCTGTATCTGCCCATGCCTCTTGGCAACAAATCTCTTTGCATCCCGGATGGGGGTGTCCTCCATCTTGGGCAATGCCCAACACTTTCGCTCCTATTGCCACAGCACAATCCTAGATTGTACGAGGTCAAAGTCCCTCACCTATGGGTTGGGGAGAGATGGTGGAGGGTTAGTCTTCTTTTTCGCTACAGGCACAATCCCGCCTGCCACTACCAAAGAGACGCCCACAAATGGCACAAATTGGGCAATATCCCCCCGCACCTACATAGATGGAATGGGCAAGCAAAAGGAGTAATAGCTGGTATTCAAAACCGCCATTCATCATCGAAAAACCACCTCTTAGGTGTACCATCCCAAGTGCACCGGCCATCACAACCACCAAGAACAAAGCCCCCCATTTCCGGAATCGTGCTGGTCCAATGACCATAAGGAAGCCGCCTACGACTTCTGCCAACCCCACCAACAGCCAGAGATTCTTGTTCACACTCATGGGGTTTTCACCCATCGCCATCACCTTGGGAAAGCCGTGATATAGGAAAATAAGTGCCAACATCACGCGTGCAGCGACTTCGGTCTTACAAAGGGGTCCCTTATCTTGGGGGTCGGCACCTGCCCGGGTATAGATAAGGGCAGCCCCAGAAAACAACCCCAATGCCACAAAGAGCAAATCACTATTCCCTTCCATCAGGAACCAAAGCGATCCCAAAAACAGCACCAACCAAACGAGCGATTTCTTCATCTTTTCCTCCTTATTGTGGTGAGAGAACCTCTCCTTTCCAGATTAACTCTCTCCTTCCCGTTACTACCATTCCCTCTCCCCTGAGTTGAGACAGGGCTCGACTTGTTGCCTCTCGACTTGCTCCAACCAAACGTGAGATATCTTGGTGTGTCAGGGGAACAACCCATCCCTCCTCTCCCACCCAACCAATCCGAGGAGCTAGGCGTCCTAACAAGATAGGCAATCTCTCAGCAACCGATTTGAAGAGAAGATCCTCTAACCTTGACTCTACACGGGCAAGCCGTCGACCGGTCCACTTGTAGAACCTAGCTAGGACGACGGGATGGCGAGAACAGAAATTTCGGAACCGTGCTTCGGGAATCGCACAGATGTGGACAGGCCCCAATGCCGTAACCCTCCAGTCTTTTCCTTCTTCTTGCCCCTCCAACTGACCAAGAATCTCTCCAGGTCCCAAGATATCAAGGAGATGGGGCTTTCCTTCCTCTCTCAACCGTTCAAAGCGAAGACGCCCCATCTTTATGAAGACGACCCTCTCTGATAAAGTCGCCGATGCAAGGCTTTCCCCATCACGCAATGTGCTTTCGTCAACAGCTTGTGCCAACGCCATTAAATCTCTCTTTGCCACTCCTTTCAAGGAGGACATCATAGAGAGGTGCCAGATGCGGTCGGGAACCATTTCTATACCCCATCCTACCTAGAATAGATAGACCTCTTCCCATGCAGTAAAGACGGCATCTGAAGCGTCTTTATGTGCTACCTTCAAGAGAGCCTCTACCCCACGACCCTGCTCCAAGAGAATGGTGAACATATCCCGGTAAAATCGGTCGGGGTCTACTACCAAGCGGACGCGGATACCTGCAGTCTCCCCTTGCCGAGGCATTCTGTAGTTCACCACCCGTTCTTCTCCAGCGGGAATGCGTGTATCTGCTTTTTCGGTCTTTAGGTTCATCGTGATTTCTCTGCTAAACCACGCCTCCGAACATGTACCCTCCAAGACCATGCCGGATCCATCCACTTGGCAAGCCTCCAAAATGACTCTAGGGGTTACATAGGTGGGGAAATGGTGTCCAGTCCCACTGTTCTTGACCTGAATCATCGCATGAACAGTGCCTGTAGATTCAACCAAGTCCACCTTGACCTCTACTGCACCCTGAACCATTTCGGGGTCGTGAATCCCACGCCACAGATGGCGACGGTCGGGCATATGACAAGATTGGCAGGATTCGCCCGCAATCCCTTGCGGACTCTCTTTCCATTCTTCGTAGGTGTTCTCTAGGAACTTCCCATTCAATGTCCATTGCCCCGGTTTAAACTGATGGCACGCCGCACAAAACGCGCTCTCTTGGAATGCATCTTGGGGTGTAAACCCTCCATGAGCGGTGCCCTCGGGTAAGTTCCCTTCTATAGCGGGGGGGCCAAAGAGAATTCCATTTCGCATATGACAACCCGCACATGTCAGGCCTGCCTTATGGGACACGGTCGAATCCAAACCCCCTAACGACAGTGCTTGCTCGGCCAACGGTGCATGACAGTTCAAACAGCCCTGCTTTGCGGCATCGCTCGGGTTTGTATACTGCCCCAACAACCCCGGCCCCATACCTATGGCGTGGCGACTTTGCGCCCAGTCAATCATCTGAGAAGTGTGGCACGAACCACACGCCCCCGGTCCCAAGTTTCGCTCTAAATCAGACCATTCTGCAGGGAGCTCTCCTTGAAGAGAGAGGGGTCGCTTCCAATGAGTTTCTAGAAAACCTATTGTCTGTCGAGAAGGTGATGTCGCAGAACGGTTGGGGTTGTCCTGCGGGACACATCCCGACAGGACCAGAGCAAGAAATAGGAAGCCTCGGAACATCTCCGATTATCCTAGACCTAATAGGTCTATACTTACTTGTTCCGACGGCGCAAGAAAAACCCCAAGGCACCCAACCCTAAGACACCGAGCCCCGCCATTGCAACGCCCTTGTTCATCCCACCACAGGGATTACAAGGGTTTTTAGGTGCACACGGGTTGCAAGGGTTCTTGGGTGCACACGGGTTACAGGGATTCTTGGGTGCACAAGGATTGCAGGGGTTGCAAGGGTTTGTAGGTGCACACGGGTTACAGGGATTCTTGGGTGCACAAGGATTGCAGGGGTTGCAAGGGTTTGTAGGTGCACACGGGTTACAGGGATTCTTGGGTGCACAAGGATTGCAGGGGTTGCAAGGGTTTTTGGGTGCACACGGGTTCATCCCACCACAGGGATTACAAGGGTTCATCCCTCCTCCGTGTCTGTCTGGTGGCATTTCGGCTCCTGAAATCGAGTAGGTGTAATACGCATTCAATGCCGTCAATCGTTCGTCGTCCCAAGCGAAGGGCTTTGTCGCCATTGGGGTCACCATACAGAAATTTATCATTTGATCCAAAGAAACAACCCTGTCGGGCATCGTCACAAAATGAGGAAAACTCTCCGCAGGGGTCATACTTAGCCCCCCTTGATGGCATGTTTGACATGAAGTACCATTCGAAGAAAGCTCGTTATCATTCCAAAGAGCATCACCCGCCTCAATGAGAGCAACTAAGTTCTTACCACCTTTGGCCATTCCACCACCACAAGGATTACATGGGTTCATCCCACCACAAGGATTACATGGGTTCATCCCACCACAAGGATTACATGGGTTCTTGGAATGGCAGGGGTTTTGAACTGAAATATGAACACCTCTACAAGGGTTTTTGGGTGCACACGGGTTGCAGGGGTTACAGGGATTCTTGGGTGCACACGGGTTGCAAGGGTTTTGGCTTGAGCCACCCTTCGCCCCTTCAGCTTCTGATATCCCACCTGAAGGCACCATTTCGCCCTCTATCGTTGCCTTGCTTCCCCCGTCAGCGACGACAGCAGCAACCAATGAAGGTCCACCTGTGATGTTCTGGAGTAGTAAGAGCGTCAAGAACGCCTTTGCCATCTTCCTTTGCTTATTCTTCATTCGATTCTCCTTTCTCCTCAAGGGGAGAATCGTATCGTAAGGGTCGGTTTCTTCTCCCTCTGTGACCCATGTCACCCAACCCATTCCTTCCAGAGACAAGAATCCCCCCATGAATAAGAACGATCCCATCAGGAGAACCATCTCTTTACTTCTGCTCGTTGTGGGTGGCGTTGGAGCGACTTGGCTCGTTGCCCGATGGATCACTCGCCCCACACCACCACCAGATCTGCCCATCGGTTCAGGGCTTTCTATCGCCCCTGTACCGATCACTGGTAGAGAAGAACGAGGTTCGTTGACTTCCATGGATACCGAGCCTCCCGGTTTGCTCCCTGGCGAAGAACAGTTGGGAGAGGCTGGCTGGCCCCGAATAGGAGCACAGTTCCTTGTGGGGCAGGGCGAGCAGTGGCCATTCTCTGCTTTCCCCAACGGGCGGTTTGAATATCGCTCCATCAAAGCTGGCTCCTTCCTCGGTGGTGGTCCTGGGCGAGACGGTATCCCCTCCATTGACGACCCCACCTACGAAGATATTCCGACCGCGACTCCTAGATATTCAGACCGCGATCCCGTCGCTGTCCTAACGATAGGAAACGAAACAAGAATTTACCCTCAACAGATCTTGATGTGGCACGAAATTGCCAACGACACCCTCGGAGGAATCCCCGTTGCTGTGACGTACTGCCCCCTATGTAATGCGACCGTCGCTTTCAAGAGAACACTAGATGGGGTGGTACTGGAATTTGGTGTTTCTGGATACTTACGAAACAGCGACCTAATCATGTACGACCGTCTCACCGAAAGTTGGTTCCAACAACTGACAGGGGAAGGGATTACAGGAATCTTGACCTCGGCTCGTCTTGATCGTCTTCCCGTTCAAGTGATGTCGTACAAGTCCGCAGTCTCTGCCTACCCTGATGCAACCGTTCTTGCCCCCGAAGAGGAACTTGCTAAGTTCTACGGGAAGAACCCTTATCGGCAATACGACAGTAAAGAGACCGAACCCTTTCTCCTGAATACTCCAGCAGGAGAAAGTTATGGAGATGCCCTTCCCCCCAAAGCCCGGATCTTGGTGGTGGAAGAGCCCGGTTTTGAGACGTTGCCCGTCATAGCATTGACCTCTATCAAGAAGAAGGGGCTGATTGTTCATGGGCAAAGCCTAGTCGTTTATGTGGGGAGCCACGCTTCACCTTTGGACAATACGGTGATTTCTGAAGGGAGAGATGTGATTCAAGCTACGGTTTTTACGCTTCCTGCCGAAGGAAAATATAAGAAGAAAGGGAGCGAGATATGGGGACCACACGGTGCCCGTTGGGATATCTTCACAGGAAAGCCCCTTACCGAAGGCACACCAGCACTACGCCCCGCACGCCATGGTCTCTATTTCTGGTTTGCGTGGTCGGCATTCCACCCCGAAGCGACCGTCTTAAAAACGGGCTGGTTCTAGTCCTTCGTTTCGTAGTGCAAGGTAATGGTAAACGCCCCATTTACCTCTCCATTTGCACCCGCCACACCGATCAAGACGTTGTAGGAATTGCGAATAGCGACGAGGGCAGGCGTCTCTTCGGATTGTCCGGGATTGCTGTCGGTTTTGTAGTCATACCCCGCCTCGCAAGAGACCGCCCGAAAGATACTTGGAGGGATGTCGTGGCTCTCTATCCCAATCTGGTAGGCATAGACGCTTACATCAACGCCTGCTTCTGGTTGTACGGCAACGGTCAAAGTGGAATGTGCTTCTTGAGGAACTTCAAGAGAGTAGAAAACGTGACTGCCCGAGAAATTCTCGTTCTCAGTTCCTGGCCAGCACGCTATGGAACTGTTGTCTGCCCAATCCAAATCAATCCTTGCCCCGTGGGAGAGGTTTCCTGAAAGGGTGGCACCATCCTTGGCGGGTAGAAGTGTCACTTGATCTGTCCAACCAGCGTGAGAACCGGGCATCCCTCCACAAGGATTGGCACTCTCTTCTTCACCAGGCATTGCTCGTTGCTCTAGGGCATATGTATAGTAAGCATTAAGGGCAGTAAGGCGGCTATCAGCCCAGCCCAACGGCTCGGCAGACATCGGTATGGTCATACAGATATTGATCATCTGGTCTAGGGTCACGATCCGATTATGCATCTCCACATTATGGGGGAACGGAACCGTGGTGTTTAAGTTGGCACCATGGGCATGACAGCTATTACAAGCCAGACCATTCGTTGAGAGGGAGCTATCTTTCCACAACGTCTCTCCCTGTTCAATAAGAGAGTCCATCTCTTCCCTTTCTTCGGAGTAGGAGGAACAAGGGTTCATCCCACCACTTTGAAGGGGTAACCCGCTCCCTTCCCAAACGAAAAAGAGACCAGCCACAACAAGAAACCCTACCCCTAAACTAAATCTCATTCCCTTCTTTCTCATAAGACCCCCTTTTGGCGGAGAGCAGAGGAATTGCACCCCATCCGATTCGGACGCACGGTTTTCAAGACCGGCCCGGCACGCTCGTCCGGTTTACTCTCCCCATTGGGGGGATTCTAGGAAACGGTTGGGTACGATTCCGCTCAATCCTGTCCCCACCACATCTCTCCATCTTCCTACAAAATCCCTATACCAACCCTCTAACGCAACTTCTGGCCATTCCCAACCCATAAGTTCCTGTGGGGACGCCTGTAGGAGTTGGTCTTGGATTTCCCCTTCGCGACCCTCTCTATGGGGCAACCATCCCCCTGCATGCAACAGACGAAACCCCACGCCCAAACCGAACAGGGGAGGAGGGGCCTCCAACTGGGCTCCCCTCTCAAAAAACTTGAAGAGATGCGGATGGCTCTCGCCCTCTGGAATAGCGTCAACAACCAAGCGTAAACCGCTTAGCACAGCGATTGCTGTCTTTGGCTCTCTCTTGATATCAATATGAGCATCTAACAGGTTTGCCATTCTCAGGCGACGGATACCTGTGCGACCCTCAATCCACTCCACCTCCAATAGGTTCAGGGGGTCAAATCGTCCTGTCCACTTGCTCTTACTCGATGACGCACCCGCCACAAAGAAAGAGAGGGGACCTTTCTCTTCAAGGAAGAGTGTTACCCATCGGGCACCCCGCCCCGCAAGGCGTGTCGTAACGACGAGCGCTTTAGCTTTCGTCGTCGTTTCTGGGTAAGTCAGACTCATCTATGCAAGGCAAACCCAAATCCTCACCTGGTAAGCTCTCTTGCTGGGGTGCTTCGTATGGATTCTCTTCTTCAACAGGCCGAGCCAAATCCAAATCAAAGTGCTCCTTCGCACCTTCTAAAGCATGGAAGAACTTGTTCATATCTTCTTCGTAAACATAGACCGAGTACTTAAAAACCCTTCCGTCCTCTTTCTTTCTTTCGGTCATCTTTAGGTAGCGGTCGCCCGAAGGGGACTGCTTGACATCGATAAAGTAAGTCCTTCTCCCCGCTTGGAATCGGTGTGTATAAACCTCGTCGTGATGTGCCATCTCTCCCCTCCTTCTAATCAACTAGAGAGTGATTCTAGCAAATCTCCAGAATGTCAAGCACCTTGTCGGTTTCAGAGAGATTCTCAAGAATGACATCTGGGTTTGATTCCACCAATCTACTATGTGCATAAGGGGGTCCAGTTAGCACCCCTAATGAATGGGCACCGTGCGCTTTGGCAACTTCGACATCCCGATAGGTGTCCCCCACAACCCATATAGGACCATGACCATCCCATCCGCTTCGTTTAGCCCTAGCAATCGCTACGGGAAAAAGCTCTTCTCGCGTTTCCCCATCATCTGCCCAAGCTCCCCAAGTAAATGCCCCTTTTAACCCAAAGTGATTCAGTTTCATTTGACCCGTTCTCTCCCAATTACCGGTAAGAAGACCAAAGGAGATTCCCAAGACCTCCAACCGCTTTATGAGGATCCTTACGCCAGGTAGGACTTTCCCCTTTGATGCGACCAGTGCACGGGGCATTTCCAGAAGGACTTTTCGCTTGAAGATCGACTCGTTCTTCTTGCTAACCACTCCACCAGCACCCTCAATCCACATTCGGGCGTTCTCTCCATCTAATCTCCCCGCAAAATCAATATCTCCACCACCCTGTCCAAAAAGAGAGTGTGCTGCCCGTTCAAAGGCATGCACGCCAGCAGCGCCCGACAAGAGCAACGTACCATCTATATCGAAGAGAACGAGGGTCAACGACGAGGGAGTTGAATCTCTTGGGTAGCCGAGCCACCTTTTTCACTGTCCAGAACGATAACCAACGCATCCCCTCGGCTTGCTCTTACCAATAGAACGATCCATCGGCGAGCCATCGGTCCCAAGTTGCCCACCTGTGCCTCGCCCTCAATGGGGGTTTCATGAGGATTGGTGACGAAAGTGCCACCCCCCCTTGAATCAAGTTCCCGTTCGCCCGATGCCACCAACTCGCCCCCCAGTACGGTAAGTCTCTCTTCTTTCGCTATTCCTACTCGTCTTGCCTGCCCCGATGCCGTAGGCATCTCACCTAGATTCAGGATCTCCACCTCCACTTGCCACAATCCCCTCTCCAATCGCGTCGCCGTCGTCTTGCCCAAAGCAACTTGGGGCATAAAGGAGGCATGAAGAAGGGTAAAAAGAGTGTTCCTCATAGCCATCTCTGGCAGTTCATCTGGCAAGGGTGCCCGGGTACAAAATGCCCGCCACCCCCCAATTTCAATCCACCCCAAGTCGGGATGTTCAAACTCTTCCCAGTCTGAAAAACAAGCACCGTGCGCCACTTCGTCATTCCACCGCATCCTCTCTTCTTGGCTAGAAACGCCATCGTCGTCGTAGTCAGGGTTAAAGGCATAGAGTTCGTTAGTAAAAGAGATAATCCCTAATGCACCATATGTCCAATCAAAGAACCCCCCATGGACGGGATATAGACCCCCAAAAACCTCAAGGTATTCATAATCGGGAAGGAATGCCTTAGAGCGTTCAGCAATCCCATCCATCACCCGCAAATCCGACCGCGGCATCCCCATGCTAGAGGTGCTTTCTGCGCCCGGGGGTCGCAGAATCATATCGCCAGCATTGTGGTAACTTTGCACAGCAGCTATGTTGGGATGGTTCCTAACGAAGTTAGCGGTACTCCTCGTTTCGGGCTCCGACAACATATAGGGACCTGCACCATGCTGTCTGTGGTCGGGCGACCACTCCCAAGGAAACTGACGGTTAAGATCTACACCTCCTGGTCCATCCTCATTAATCCTCCCGTCCCCGTCATTATCAATACCTTCGGTCCACCACGTCTTCCACCCCCCCTCTTCCCCAGGCCGTCTACCCCTCATTGTGCGGGGGTCTTCTCCTAAAACCATACTCCCCAAGGGGTCAATACGCCTCATCATGGTGATTTCCCCATCGCCGTTTAGATCTTCTGGTCCATCCTCATCAACGGAACCGTCGCCATCATTATCATGGGGCCGTTGGTTCTGCCTTGGAGAATGTGGATTGTTTGCCTCGTGGAAAAACCGATGGCGACTATCTGGATTTACAGTGGGTGCAATATAGAACGAAAAGCGGTTCAATAAGTCTGTTACCCAGGGATCTTGTCCGAATTTCGTAACGAGATAATTGATCGTAAAAAGGGCGACTTCTCCCCCTTGAATCTCGTTGCCGTGTGTATTGGCATCAATATACATTGCGGGTTTCGTTGAAGCGTCTCCCGTTTCAGGATTGTTGACCGTCATCACCCATAGCTCTCGCCCCTCTCGACTTTGCCCCATCGTCCCTAACGAAAGAAGGTTGGGGTAGGCAGCCTCTAACGCTGCTAATGCCTCGCCCATCTCCTCAACATCGTAGTATCGATTAAAGGACAGAGCAACCAAGGGATTGATGGCGGGAGGAGCATTTCCACCAAGAAAGAGAAGGGATAAAACAAGAGCGGTTTGAACCTGTTTCATTCGCCAACCTCCGAGAGAGAGATCTCGATGGGTTCAGAAAAGGAGCGGGGGTGAAAGGGCGCCACCCCTAGAACCCCCCTTCCCGATACAATCCAAGTAAACTCCTTGGATTCTCCTGGCTTTAAGAGCCCCAGGTTAATATGAGGCTCGCCCATGACCAAACGGAACTTCCCTTCAGGAAAGTCCACCCTCACAGGGGTTGATTCACGAATGCTTGCGGCTATTTCTGGGTCGGTTGCCAACAGCCCATCATTCCAAACCCTAATCTCTAGCCTAACGGTCTCTTTGCCCAACCTAACACCCTTTTCAATGGCGACTTGAAGCGTAGGAACCATCTGGGGAAGGGAGAGAACCCATGGTGTCAAGATACCGTTCAAGTTCTCTTCGTAGGGCATGCGGTTCCGTCCAAACCGAGGCCAGCCCCTAGCCTCCATTCCGTCTTTGCTACTCCCCTCTGTCCAAGGAATCTCTCCATATCTCTCAACCCATTCCTCGTCCTTGATTTGGTGCCACGGCGTGGGAAATCTCTCCGATTCATCCTCTTCTTCCTCAACATCTATCGGCTCACCTGTCGCTTCTTCCGCCTCTTTGACAGAGGTGATCACAGGAAGAGTCCATAACCCGGGCATCACTGCCCAACGGCCCAATCCAGCATAAGCCCAGTCAAGGAATGTCCCCCTGTCAGACCAAAATGAGGGGCCCTCCTTTGCCTGGAAAACAGAGTTATAGGGCGTTAGCTCTATAAAGGGTTTTCCAATTGCCTCAAACGCTTTCTTATCCCCATCGGGTAGTTTTTCGCCTCCCTCATCCCGTAGAGGGAAGGCTAACCCTCCACCCAAGTCGCGCACGACAATAACGAATACGATTTCTGGATGTTCTAGCAAAAAGTCCACAGTCGCCCTCACTTCAGGCTCGCTTGCAGCAAAAGGTCCACCACCACCCACTTCTTGATCTCTTGCCCACCGGTAAGGGAAATTCCGATCGGGGGCAATGCCACCCACGCCATCCTCGGCAAAGACCCCATCTCCATCCTTGTCCGCCCCCTCACGATCCCAAACCGTCCACCCACCCTCTTCACCCGCCACGAAATCGGCTTGAACCATGTGGGCATACCCTTCTTCTGCATCTTCTTCTCGCCACTTTCCCCACGGCTCTTTTCGTCTCATTTCGCCAATCACACCATCCCCATTTATGTCAAATGGGGGGTCCTCATCCACACGGCCATCTCCATCATCATCCCAAGGGACGCCATTCCAAGGAAAACTTTCAGGCCAAATCCACTTGTTCGTATAGAAAGGTCCTTCAAAATCTCTGAACAACCTCAGCCCCGATGGATTAAGAGAGGGCAGGACAACGAGGGAAAGTCGAGAAAAGAATGTCGTTATCTCATCATCTCCCTCACCATATCCGAGTCGCAATGCTGAAACGAGGCTGTTTAGCAGTTGAACTGATTCTTCTTCGCCCCCACCTAACCCACCCACAATCAGAACCGTGGGTCGATTCATGGGTGCACCTGGTTCTTGCAACCAAAAGAGAGGGAGCTCATCTCCCAGTGTCGTTGTTACCAGAGTTTCACGCTTGACGATATTGGGTGCCTCATCCTCACTTCCGTTTTCAGAAAGAAAGAGAAGGGTCGTCCAGGCAATAGCAACAAGGGTAATCATGCCCTCCATCCTAACCCCATCCAGAATACGCTCTGTCCCGTGCATATGGGTCACCACAGGAACCCGTTAAGTCGGGTGGTTGTGGCACTCCCACATATGGCATTCCCTCCCAATCCGTTAGGGCAAGCTTCCACGCCTTGCCATTGAGGGGGGTCGCCACATGAATCCCTCTCCGCTAGGGCGACCACCACTTTAGGGCAAACCTTACACGGGTCGCCCAACCCTCCCTTCGGGATGAGAGGATTGCGTGCTCCGCACAGGACTCTATCCCTGCGGTCGGTCCCGTGGACGCTACGCGCCCCCGCTGCCCTCCCTTCGGGATGAGAGGATTCGAACCTCCGACCTCTGCAGCCCCATTGCAGCGCGCTACCAGGCTGCGCTACATCCCGAGTAAGAGAATGGCGATTCTAAGTCCGATCAAAGGTCTCAAGATGGTGTTGTTTAGGCGCAATCTGTTAGGTTTCACCGTGGATTGCCTAGGATAAGACCATGCCAACGCGTCTCTCTTTGCGAGCATTCACCCTTGCAGGTGCCCTCCTGTGGGGTGCTGCTGTAGCCCTTACCACCCTCTTCTTTGCCAGCTCGTCATACGGAGGGCTCTGGTTTGATTTGCTCCAAGATATCTATCCGGGTTACGAATTGGGGGCAGGCTCCACCACAAAAGCAGCCTTCATTGGTGCCCTTTACGGTGGCGCCGACGGTGCGTTGGCTTCTTTAGGATTTGCAGCACTATACAACGCGCTGCTCAAACTCTTCTTCCCCCTAACCAAAAACTAGGAATTGGGAAGACCTCAAGCCCCATTAGCCCGAGGCGGGCTTAGGGCGACCCATCACTTTAGGGCAAGGCTTGTGGCTCTCTGAGCCACAAGCCCCGACCTAATAACGGATTGGAGAGGTCGCCATATGCGAGAGAGCCAAACCCCCCCAGCCTATCGTGCTCTTTTTTTTGGGGGCCTGCCCTAACGAATTCTTATAGGGACGGTGTACAGGCTATACAACCCACCCGAGACAACAACTCACGACTATGGAACCGTGCCACCGAAGGGGCACGATCTACAAAAAAGGCGCTAGCCCTTCTTACAGAGAGGGAGCCCGGTGCGAGGCGATTCAACGATCTGGTAGCCAGCAGGGACAGAGTCCAATGCGTGGGCTTTTGCCTCTTTGCCGAACCAGTAAATCTGCTGCTGCCTACCACCCTTCAACGTCACGATCTTGCCGTGAAGGTAGTAGGTTGTCCCCTTTGAATTTGTATGAGCGTAAGCCATGTTCTCCTCCTAGAGATTCAGGTATGAATAGGTATTCTCTTGATAATCTCCCATTTGTCAACCCCAAAAGCGCTTTTTGGGGCGATTTGGGGGGCGAAATGCTCCTTTCTAGCGACCAGATAAAGAAAAAGAGCTAAATCCAGCCCAGCAGAGCCCCTAATAGACCCAAGAACAATGGGAGGAAGCGACGAGTCCCTGCCCCAACCCGAACGGCTCCATCCCCCCCACGAGCCAACCCTCTTGCTACCTCCGAGCCAAGGAGCAACCCAAACCCCAACCCCACGAATGTAGGAATAGGTCCTGGTATCTCTTTGGCCACCCACCACAACCCCGCAATGCATCCCAGCTGGATGAGATTCCGCAATAGTAGGTTCAATGGCTCTCCATGCCTTGGTACCGCTCAAAGAGTTTGTCTTGGCGAGATGAAATATCGACCCATGTCCCGCTCACCATCAATCCCCGCAGTCTCCCTGAGAACTCCATGGGGTGGCCTTCCCACAAAGCTATATCAGCCCTTGCCCCAGTTTCTAACCGACCTCCTGCCCGCCCCAACGCCACGAAAGGAACCTCTGTTATGGCAGCCCAAGCGAGCGCCTCGGGCAACCCATGCGCCCACGCCACCCCCGCCTTGTGGCGTAACCTCCGTGCATTATGTGACCAAAACGATGAAAAGATGATTCCTACACCAGCTTGAGCCAATATCCTCGCATTTTCCAGCCTTGAACCCAACTGATCAAACGAACTGGGGAGATTGGCCTCGCTGTCCAAGAGAACGATACTTCCCACTTCGGCAATCTGATCAGCCACCACCCAGGCCTCTTCAGCATTCTGGAGGATGAGGCGCATCCCCCACCTCTTTCCAAGATCGAGAACTTGGAGAATCTCTTCTGCATCCGAAACAGACACAAACACGGGTATCTCTCCCCGCAAACCTCTCCCCACCACCCTCAGTTCACTGGGGGGCATAGAGAGTGTTCTCATTGCTCCCCTCTCGTACCCATCTGGATCGCTTTCCCATAGCAGAAGGTCCTCTCTCCACTCCTCCCACCTCTCTCTCCCCCTAGAACCTCCTTCCCATGGAAGTGAAATCGCCACATCCCTTTGATCCACCGTAGCATATGTAAACGGAGAATCGCCCACCAAAGAGACCAAACCACTCCAACCTACACCCCTAACCAATACCCGACCCAGCCCCCCCGTACCCGCCACGTCTACATAGAATCCCCCCCACACCCCAGCCGCTCCACCCCACCCAACCGCCCACCCGCCCACCGACGCACACAACTTCTCCGCCAGCACCAAACAGCCCA
>JACNFQ010000001.1 GCA_014384545.1 bacterium
TCCCACCTCCCTCCTTGCTGGCGGGCAGCCTTGACCACCAACCCCAGCCCCAAGACAAGAATAGCGACGACTTCAAGGATAAGGAGAGGGGCGGTGTTCAAGGGGGGATTATCCCACATACTATCTATACCCTCCTTTTGATTTGGGGATATCTCGGGTGGCGGGAGAGCATTTGTGGGTGCGTCGGAATAGGATTCCACCATGGGAGAATCCATCACACTAAAAGGGAAAGGGTTGGAGATTGAATCTCTTGTCGCCGTGGCAAGGAATGGAGCACCCGTTGTCGTGGCTGATGAGGCTTGGACTAGGATTAGTTCTTGCCGATCTTTTGTAGAGAGACGCATTGCCAACCACGAGCCAATGTATGGCATTACGACCGGGATTGGGGAGTTCTCTGAAACGCTTCTAACACCCGAACAAACTCTAGAGTTCCAGAAGCTCCTTATCTACAGCCACACGGCAGGTATCGGCGATCCCTTGCCTGTTGAAGTGGTAAGGGGTGCTATCTGTTCCCGTATCAATGTCCACTGTCACGGGCACTCAGGGGGGCGTGCCCGCGTGACAGAAGCGATGGTGGACCTCCTGAATCACCATATCACACCCGTCGTTTGTGAAAAGGGGTCTGTAGGAGCTTGTGGCGACCTATCCCCTATGGGGCAGGTGGCACTTACCCTTATGGGAGAAGGGGAAGCGTTTCTGGACGGAAAGCGAATCTCGTCATCAGACGCCCTAAAGGCAAGAGGACTTTCGCCCCTAACGCTCCAACCTCGTGATGGTCTGTGTATCATCAATGGAAGCAATATGTTGACCGCATGGGCCGCCCTTCTTCTCCACGACATCAGCGATTGGCTCAAAGTCCACGATACGCTTGCGGCGATGACATTGGAATCACTAAAGGCAAATATGGTGCCGTATGACGAACGGCTCCATACCCTGCGGGGGTTTTCAGGCTCGGGAATAACCGCACGGAACATACTTGCCCTTACAGAAGGTTCAGAGATTCTTTCCCTCCCTGAAAAGAAAGTCCAAGATGCTTACTCCATGCGCTCAACCCCCCAAGTGGTGGGAACGCTGCGTGACGCCGTCTCCTACGCCCGCTCGCAAGTGGAAACGGAACTGAATGGTGTAGGAGACAATCCTCTCTTTTTGCCCAAGGAAGACACCATCCTTACGGGGGCGAACTTCCAAGGTTCGCCGGTGGCATTACCGATGGAAATGGTGGGAGTAGGACTATCGATGTGCTCTGTCCTTAGCGAACGCCGTTTGAACCGCCTCTTGAACCCTGCACTATCTGTAGGTTTACCTCCTTTCCTTGCCAAGAAGCCCGGTCTCCATTCGGGGCTGATGCTTAGCCAATACACCGCCGGAGCTCTTGTCGCCGAAAACCGAATCCTTAGCCATCCCGCCGCCAACCAAAGTATCCCAGCTGCTGCCGACCAAGAGGACTTTGTCTCTATGGGGTTTACCACAAGCCAGAAGACAGCCCAGATGTTAGAGAACGCTTGGGGCATCCTCGCCATTGAAGCGATTGCTGCCGCCCAAGCACTAGACCTTCGCGCCCCTCATAAGCCAGGCTATGGTGTTGAAGCAGCACGCCTTGCTGTTCGTTCCGTAGTCCCCAAACTGGAAGAAGACCGCCCCCTCCATAACGACCATAACGGTATGAAGAGTATGCTTCTTTCTGGATCGTTCCTAACCCAAGTAGAACGAGTCGTTTCATTGCACTAAGAATAAACCTATTCCCCTTCACAATCTGAATTGTTGAGGGAATAGAATAGGGGGGTTGTGACTAGAACTCTCGTATTTGGTATCGGTGGGGCAGCGGGAGATGGAATCGCCTCTGTGGGAGACCTCCTCGCAAGAGTCGCTTCAAGGTCGGGTCTCCATATCTTTGTCTATAACTGCTACCAATCAGTGATTCGAGGTGGGCATGTCTTCTTGAGTTGTCGTGTGGGCGAAGAGAAGGTCACAAACCATGGCGACAACCTCCATATCCTCATGGCCCTAAACCAAGATACACTCAACCAACACGCCCAGGATGTCGTGCCTGGGGGTTTGATTCTGTTCAATGGCGATAAGTTCTCTATTGACGGTCTCACCCTCCAAGAGGATGTCACCGTTTGCGCCTTGCCCGTAAAGGAACTGATGGCACCCCATGGCAGACTTCCTATCCTCCAAAACACCCTCCTATTAGGTGCTGCTTTGAAAGGTGCAGGATTGCCCTTGAGCCCTTTGATGGACCTCATCAAACGGCAGTTTGCCTCCAAGGGCGAAAAAGTAATCACTATGAACACAGGAATTGCCCAAGCGGGGTGGGATGCAGGTCCCGATGCACTCCATCCCCCTTGGAACGGAGATAGCAACGCCCGCGCTGTCGCTACCGGCAATCAACTCTTCGCAATGGGTGCCTATGCCGCAGGGTGCAGGTTTTATTGTGCCTACCCCATGACCCCTGCCACAAGCATCCTCCATTGGTTTGCACCTCGCGCAGAAGAGTTAGGTATGGTTGTCAAACAGATGGAAGATGAGATTGCAGTGATTGCCGCAACGATCGGTGCAAGCCACGCGGGTGCCCGCGCGATGTGTGCCACCTCTGGAGGTGGTTTTGCGTTGATGACCGAAGCGATAGGAATGGCAGCGATCACAGAAACCCCCCTAGTCGTCATCAATGTCCAACGGGGCGGTCCTTCTACGGGTCTCCCTACAAAGACGGAACAGGCGGATTTCAATCAGGTGTTTGGGGCTAGCCAAGGTGAGTTTCCTCGCGCAATCGTCGCCCCCGC
>JACNFQ010000020.1 GCA_014384545.1 bacterium
GCAGCAGCCCGAGCCCAAGAAGGAACCCCAAACATCGTGCCATGGTCTGTAATCGCGATCGCATTTTGACCACGAGCCAGTGCGGCACCTACCAGAGCTTCGGGTGGATGAACGCCGTCAAGAATCGAGTATTCGGTATGGAGGTGGAGGTGGGCGAATGACACAGGGGGATATTACCAACGCCCGACTTGGATTGGGGCCGTTTCGTTCTCTAAGATACGCCCCACCCAGCTTGCCGCTTCTTGCCGCCACTCTGCCCAAGAAAAGCGCTCTCCCCACTTGCTTGCAGCCTTCCCCATCATCTCTTTTTCTTCCAGAACTTGGAAGAACCCCTCTCGTAATCCCTCTTTATGTCCGACAAGGAGTCCCGACTGGCGATCCCATACGACTTCTGGGTGCGCTCCACTAGAGAGAGCGAGAACAGGACAGCCCCATTTCTGGGCTTCTGCCAGAGGTAGATTGAACCCTTCCCAAGTGCTTGCGCTCCACACAAGGTCTGCGGCTTGGTATAGGGTTGACAATAGGTCATCATCGACGCTTTCAAAGACGCTCCAGCCCGCTTCTTGGAGATAGGGTAGGTCGGGACCTTGCCCCACTGCCAAGGGGAGAAAATGATTCACTTCCTGCTCCAGAATCTTGCCCAGCCTCAAGAGGGTTTCAACCCCCTTGTAGGGTTGCCCCTTGAAATCAACATGCCCCACCCACAGGGGCAATACACCCTTTTGAGGGAGCCCCAATAGGGAACGAGCTTCTTCTTTTGAGTGCATCGTGCCTTCTAGATTTCCTCCCAAGGGCAATACAGTGGTCTTTTTCCTAAGTGAGATGGGCAGCGAGTTCTTGAGGAAATCAGAGAGGGTAAGTATCCCCTTTGCCCTCCCCCAACAGAGTTGATGTTGCAACCAACCCATCGCAGCAAAGTCACTCTTGGCTTGAGGCTCCATATTCTCTGAAGAAGGGAGTCCGAAGTCCAATACAACTCCGTTCTTCACAAAGGGGAGAGCAGAATGAAAAGGGAGACTAGCAACGACCCATCCCTCTATCCCGTGCCCTTGCCAAGGTTTAAGGGCACGGAGTGCACGCGTTTCGTAAGCAAGATAAGGGCGGCTCTGTTCAATACCAAGCACGCGGACTTCTCCAGGTAGATGGGGCAGCGTATCAGGGTGAACGACCCAAGTCACTGTTTCATGACCTGCTTCATGGAGCCCTTGCAAGAGGTGGGTCAATACGCGGTCCATACCAAACCCTCTTTGGATGCGCTCGGCCAACAGCCCGATCCTCATCGGACCGCTTCCTCCATCGCCTCTAACCATCTGGGTCCCCATCGCTCCCAAGAAAACCGGGCGCCCCAATCCATCGCGGCTTCTCCAGCTTCTTTCAGAGGTTTTCTGTCTGTTGCTAAAGAGAGGATTCTCTTGCCCAAGGATGCAGCATCCTCCTCCAGCCACCCCGTCTCGCCATCCAAGACGACTTCGGGATGGGCCCCCACATTGAGTGCTGCGACTGGTGTTCCTAGAACCTGAGCCTCCATCAAGGGTAGGTTGAATCCTTCCCAAGTGCTGAACGAGACAAGGAGTTCGGTCTCCTTCATCATCCATCCCAACCAATCATCAGGGGCATACGGCAGGTGAAAGATACCGAGTTGCCGCAACCTTTTTGCCCCCTCCACACCACAGGGTCCCACCATGACCAAGTGGATATGCTCTTTCGCCTCCTGATACCACGCCAGAAGATTCTCAACACCTTTGTACGATCCCATAGAAGGGTCTCCCCTCCCTACATAGAGAACGCGCAGTTTATCGTCTCTAGGGGGAAAGGACGTAAGTAATTGATGTGAGGGAAGGGTAGGTGGGTGAAGATGGTCTGCCCCTAGGTATAGGACTTCTCCATTCTTCTGAACAGCGTGTGGTAGTTGTTTTCTCAAGAACTTTGAAATCGTAAAGACGCGCTTAGCCCTAGGCAAGAGGAGTGACCTCCTGACTTTTGCCCACGAGCCACACGCAGGTGATAACCCCATATCACCCACCATAAAGCTCGGAAACCGAAGCCCCACGGACAAGAGGGGGTCTGTGAGTAGAAGGAGATCATCACCAGACAGCCGACCCATCACTCGGCTTCTGCGGATTACCTTCAAGTCATAATAAGGTCCACCCCTGTTGAGCCCTGCGGGCAAAATGTGGAGGGTGTAAGGAGAAGGTGGAAGATCCTCATCTTTGAAAACGACCCATACATGTGCTTCGTGACCCCGTGCAACGGCGAACCGAGCCCATTGGTCCAAGACACGATCCACGCCAAAACCACGGCGCATTCTTTCCCCGACAAAATGGAAACGCATCAAAGGTATCCTAGGATGTTCCTGTGTTGAAACGCCGTTGGTTCTCTCTTTTCCTCGTTTTCTTGGGAGGAAGCTCTTTAGGAGTGGAATCTTCATGGAGAGCGGTTGGCCCCTTTGGACAGGGGATAGAGATGACCCAGTTGTTCTGGTGGACCGACGATGTCGTATTGGTTGTTGAAGACGATGATGTTCTCTTTGTTCGCTGGAAAGAGGGAGAGGTCAGTAAGAGTCCTCTTGAAGGAACTTTGTTAGCTGCCAAGGATGGGGAATGGCTCGTTCAGGTGGAGGGACCATTCGGAGCAGGAGCTAGCCTTCTGATGGGCGTTCCCGGAGAGGAGTTGGTCGTAGGAAACGCCCCTGGTCGCCTTTCAGGTTTTGAGGTTGCATGGCCCGACGATTCGTTCCCCTTTGCGCGTCAATGGCTAGACTACACATCCGAGAACCTCAACCTAGGACCCCCTGTGGGAAGGGGCATTTCGGTAGGGACAAGGGCATGGCTCTTTGACCCTCAAACACCCGGAACATTGTATGGATTGGGAGAGGAACAGACCCTCTTGCTCCAAGGCAAGGGAGAGGTTCGACTTGGAACGGTTGCCGCCGATCGTGATGGGAATGTCATTGGTGTAGAGACGCGGAATGGTTCAAGCCGCATCGTCTGGTTAGATCAGGAAGGCGTGCGGTTTGAGAACCCTTGGATTGAGAAATCGGTCATCGGTCTATTTGGCGGCGAGGATTTGGGGTGGAGACTTTCGCCTAGACTGCCAGAAGAACAATCCCAGTCGTTCTGTTCCAATGGGTGCAAGGATGTTCCAAAAGGGTATTGGCTCCAATCCAAAGCTTGGTCAATGGGTCAAGGAGAGTGGTTGTTGGCATTGACCGACCTTAGGACTGTAGAAACGGTATTGATGACCTTTCCTTCTTGGGAAGAAGTGGCTAGGGTAGAGAAGTTCCGATTGGGAAAACTCTCCCCCGATGGATCTGCCTTCGCTTTTCTCCGAGCGACTGCCCAAGCCGATTGGGACTGGGACTTGGTCATTTTAGAGATACCATCTCGGTCCACATCCCCCTAATCCCGTATTCTCTCTTTCTGTTGGGGCGACCTTATCCGTTTGAGCAAGGCTTCCACGCCTGCCCACATTCAGATTCCACGCATTTCCATATGCTTCCCTATCCCGTTAGGGCTTTAGGGCGACCCTTCCACGGGTCGCCATACGCCACGCCTTGCCAAATGCCGTCCACAACCCCCGACCTAAGGGGCTGGGGGGGGAGGAGGGGTTTGCGGTGGAGGCGTCGGGAGATGGACATGAGGGACGGAGGCTAAGACCGGGCGCTTGCGTTTGGTCTTGTGCCGGAACACCCGACATGGTGACTCGGAGAACCACAACCCCCGACCTAACGGATTCGCAGGGCCACATCCCTTTCCGTTAGGCCGACCGCTCCTGGCGGTTCGCCGAGATATGGCTGACTCAAGTTCTTGCCCCGATGTATCATCTGTGATACAATAGCCGTGGAGGACGCATCATGGTAAAGACGGAATTCGATCAGTTCCTGCTGATTCTCAGCATCATCGGCAACGTGGCGCAACATGCCACTAACAGGGATTTGGCTAAGGTCAACGAGCAATTGGTCAACGACCTTGGGGAGATTGCCAACCGGCACAAGGATTTGGTGGAGACATTCCGGAGGTTGGCCAAGGAATACGAAGGACTCAAAGCCTCATTAGCTGATCGGGAAGCACGATACGCCAAACTCCTGGAGGACCACGAGAAGATGAGCAAGGCCCTCACTGCCGGTTCCGGGCATTGAACCCCGCTCGTGTTTTCGGAGACGGGGCGGGGGAAGTGCCGCCTGCGATCATCCAAGAGTGCAAGTCCTTGGAGCCCTTTCTGGGGCGAAAGGCGCGAACGGCCTTTGATGAAACGCTGGATCGGATCCCGTTCAGGGGAGGGCGAGACAAGGTAGGGCTCCTTCAACTTCCTGGGACTCTCAAGTTGATCACCAAGGTGGATCCTGCTCGGGAGTTGGCCCAATCGGTCGGTCGCCGCATCCAATTTGCGCGCTTCCAAAGAGGTTGGACGCAGATGGAATTGGCCAAGGCCTCGGGCATCCTGCGCCCCAACATCTCCCGCTTGGAGGCTGGGCGCCATGATCTGCGCCTTTCTACGGTGTCTAGGGTAGCCGCCGCTTTGGGGCTGGATGTGGATTGGCTCATTAAACCCTGGGAGCCTTCCCGGGAGGACCTCGCGGAACTGAGTGCCTTGACCGAGGAAGGCCTAGCAGATCATCTCTCTGCACTCGAGGAGATCGAGGAGGGTAGGGGGTAAGTGTGGCAAGCCCCGAGCCCGGCGAGGTCTGGATGGTGGATCCCGAGCCGGTTGTGGGCAGCGAGCAGGGAAAGAAGAGGCCCTATGTCGTGGTCCAGCACCCTGGACTGTGCAAGAAGGTGAGGACGCGCCTGGCAGTGCCGGTCACCACCAGCGATGGGATGATCGGTGCCGTGGGGACGGTTGCGCTTCCCAGCGGGACCGGAGGGCTCTCCAAGGATAGCATCGCCCTGGGATTCCAGATTCGCGCGATGGATCGCACCCGCTTCATCAAGAGGGTCGGGTTGCTTTCCGCCGAATATCACGAGCGGGTTGCACTCGCCGTTCTCCAGGCGTTGGGCTTGGAGGTTACCGGGAGCCACGATGGCACCTAGCCGACCGAGTGCTAGGCAATGAACTCCTCCCCCTTTTCAACTATAGCGCCCCATATTTTGATAAGGCTACCGTTATTCAAGCATACCGCCCTAAACTTGAACGAGGAAACCCCGTCCCCTGCCCCATCCCGCCGGTAAACTCCCCCTGATGCCCGAGTTCCAGTATCCACAGAAGTTTGGCCACGAGCCCAACCAGCCCAAGCCCCCCTTGGGCTACGACGATGAGTCGGGGGGATGGACATGAGGGACGGAGGCCAGAGAAGGACGCTTGCGTCCGGCTCTGCGCCGGAGGGCCGGTAGGCCCCTTAGCCTAGGGGTTCCACCCCCTAGGTGAGGCCCTGGAAGGGCCGAATGGGCCCGACATGGTGGCTCGGAGAGCCACAACCCCCGACCTAACGGATTGTGGGGGATCGCCATATGCGTCCCCCGACCTAACGGATTCGCGTGGGGATGCGGGGGGTCCTGGAGCCCCTCACCGTTGGTAGGGGTATAATCGCCGTTCTACCGGTCATTTCCCAATCACAAGTGTTATGACCTTTCTTATTTTTGGAGGTATACACCATTATGTCTGTCTCGGAGCATCTGCATACCCTTTCTCCCACTTACGGGTTTGATGATGTCTCCATCCTTCCGGGACTCTCAACGCTTGACCCAAAAGATGTAGATATGACCACTTCTATCGGTGACATCTCCCTAAGAATCCCCATCTTGGCAAGTGCGATGGATTCAGCTGTAGATCCTTCTTTTGCGGGACGAGTTTGTGCGCAGGGGGCACTCGCTGTTCTGAACCTTGAAGGTCTCCAGACGAAATATGTCGATCCCTCTGAGGCTCTCGCTGAGATCTCTTCCGCATCCACCTCCAAAGTGGTACCCACAATTCAGCGACTCTACAAGGCACCTATTCAGGACCACTTGGTCGCCCAACGCATCAACGAAATGAAAGAGTCTGGTGCCATAGCTGCTGTCAGCGTGACTCCTGCTGCAGCTTCTCGATTGGGACCTTTAGCGGTGGATGCGGGAGCCGAGATTATCTTTGTGCAAGCGACAGTCATTAGTCCACAACATCGAGGAGAAGTCTCCCTAGACTTGACCCGTTTCGTAAAAGATATGGATCTCCCCGTTGTCTTGGGAAACTGCGTTACGGGGGATGTCGCACTCGCTTTGATGGAGACGGGTGCAGCGGGGTTATTGGTGGGGGTAGGACCAGGTGCCGCGTGTACCACGCGCGCCGTCACAGGAGTGGGGGTAGGGCAAGTTACAGCCACGATGTCTTGTGCCCTAGCTAGAGACGCCTATCAAAAAGAGACGGGGCGCCGTGTCGCTATCATCACAGATGGAGGAATGCGAAAGGGGGGCGAAATCGCCAAAGCGATTGCTAGTGGTGCTGATGGGGTGATGTTGGGGAGTGTTTTCTCGGGGCTAAGGGAGACCCCAGGTGAAGGGTTCCATTGGGGCATGGCAACCCAAGATGCCCAACTTCCCAGAGGAACACGCGTGACTGTAAAGAGTATGGTTGACCTAGAGACTCTTTTCTTTGGTCCTAGCCACAAAGATGACGGCACACTCAACCTAATTGGAGGGTTGTCCAATAGTATGGGTATGGTGGGTGCTGCCACGATTTCTCAGATGCAGCGTGCCCAAGTTGTCCATTGTCCTTCGCTAAAAGATGAGGGGAAACATTACCAGTTCCGGGAGGGTATTGGGCAGGGCGCATGACAGACGGGGCGATTCTCCAACCCCAGGACGATCTCGTCCTCATTCTCGATTTCGGGGCACAATATGCTCGACTGATTGCGCGTAGAGTTCGTGAAGCGAATGTCTATTGCGAAATCATCCCTTGGGATACATCTGTTGCCGAAATCGCGAAACGGCAACCCAAGGCACTTATCCTTTCGGGTGGTCCTGAATCAGTTCACTTGGAGGGCTCCCCTTTCCCCGAAACAAGTCTTTGGGATTTAGGCATTCCGATCTTGGGCATTTGTTACGGGATGCAGCTCATGGCTGAAGTCTTAGGTGGCAAGGTAAAACAAGGAGACCATAGTGAGTATGGGTCCACCGAAATCGAACGAATAGGTGGAGAGTCTCTCTTTGGTGATCTGGCGCAACACTTGGTGGGTTGGATGAGCCACCGCGACCAAGTGGTGTCGGTGCCCTCTGGCTTTGATGTCATTGCGCGTAGCCACACGGTTGAGATTGCCGCGATGGAAAACCTAGAGAAGAAATTCTTTGGAATCCAGTTCCATGCTGAAGTGACCCATACTCCTTGGGGGGCTGACTTGATTCGTCGTTATGTCATTGATGTTTCTGGATGCAAACCCACCTGGACACCAGACAGTATTGCCCAGATGTCCATCAGGAATATCAAACGGCAAGTGGGGGAGGGCAAAGTCCTGTGTGCCCTTAGTGGGGGCGTAGATAGTGTAACGACTGCAGTCTTGTTGCACGAAGCGATCGGCGAGAATCTGACCTGCCTTTTTATTGATCACGGCCTACTTAGAAAGGACGAAAGAGAAGATGTTGAAGAGGCATTCAAGGTCTTTGGTATCCCCTTGAATGTCATTGATGCTTCGGAGAGGTTTTTGGGACATTTAGAGGGAATCACAGACCCCGAGCAAAAGAGAAGAAGGATAGGTGAGGATTTTATTCGTGTTTTTGAAGCGTTTGCTTCTGACCACAAAGGGATGTCTTTCTTGGCTCAAGGGACGCTTTATCCGGATGTGATTGAGAGTGCCCACCCCGCGGGAGGAGCAAGCCATACGATCAAGACGCACCACAATGTGGGGGGGTTACCCGAGGAGATGGGCTTTGAGTTGGTAGAGCCCTTACGCTACTTCTTCAAAGACGAAGTTCGTCAAGTTGCATTAGAGATGGGCGTACCCCACCACCTAGCGTTTCGACAGCCCTTTCCAGGACCCGGCTTGGCGATTCGGATTATGGGTGCCGTTTCTCCCGAGTCGTTGGAGATTCTTAGGGATGCCGATGCGATCGTTCGTGAGGAAATCGAATCGGGTCTTCTGGCTGAGGAACTTTGGCAGTATTTTGCGGTCCTACCCAATGTGAAGACGGTCGGGGTTATGGGTGATGGTCGAACTTATGACCACTTGATTGCGATTCGATGTTGTACAAGCTCGGATGGGATGACGAGTGATTGGCCCGAACTTCCTTGGAAAGTCTTACGGAGGATCTCGACCCGCATTATGAATGAGGTACGGGGCGTCAATCGGTGTGTCTACGACATCTCCACAAAACCGCCCTCTACCATCGAGTGGGAGTAAATATGAACGAACAACCTGGAAAGACGCTCTTCTCCAAAGAGGAGATTGAAGAAAAGCTAAACGAAATGGCAGCGGCAATTGATGAGGATTACGAAGGAAGAACGATCTCCTTTATCCCGATTCTGAGAGGGAGTTTCGTTTTCTCAGCAGACTTGATTCGTCGTATCCATTGTCCTTGCGAAGTTGACTTTCTGGCTGTTTCCTCGTTTGAGGGAACGAGTTCAACGGGGCAAGTTCAACTCAAGAAAGACCTAGATGGGAGTATCGAAAGCAAACATGTGATTATTCTGGAAGATATTGTAGATACAGGATTGACACTGAAGTATTTGTGCCACATGCTCCTAGCAAGAAACCCCGCTTCATTGCGTGTAGCAACTCTCTTAGACAGAACGGACCGAAGGGCTTGTCGTGTGGATGTGGATTACAGGGGCTTTCAGATTGAAGATGAGTTTGTTGTGGGGTATGGATTAGACCTAAACCAAAAATATAGGAACCTCCCTGAAATCAGGGCACTGGAGATTACAAAGAGATGAATAAAGAAGAACTGGAATTGCTTACTGTTAGCAGGATACAAGAGATCGCCAAAGAGATGGGCATTGGTTCGGTAAGTACATTCAACAAGGAACAACTTGTTATCGCCGTATTGAACCGTCAAGAAGAGATCAAGGAGAAGCGGGATCGTTTGACGAATGGCGACTCCGACCCACCTCCAAAGAGGGATTTACCCCCATCTCCAGAGAAGAGAATCCTGAAGGGATTGGTAGACCTCAACGACCGAAACAGTTTTGTCCGTGTTGAGATGTGGCTACCCGACAAGAAGGATCTTTTCTTGCCCCAAGGAGTCCGACAAAGGTTTAGTTTGCGTACGGGTGATTTGGTAGAGGTTTCTACGCTCCCTCCTCGCGAAGGCAAAAGGGAGAAGTTTTCTGCAGTACGAGAAGTCTTGTCCATCAATGGAGAGAAACCTGACATTCAAGCGTTGAGGAATCGCCCCATCTTTGAAAAACTTACGCCTATATATCCAAATCAGCGTGTCAATCTAGAAACGACCCCATTGAAGGTCACTTCCCGGATTCTAGATATCATCGCCCCGATTGGATTGGGACAGCGAGCGATGGTGGTGAGCCCCCCAAAGGCAGGAAAAACCACGATTCTCAAGGACATCGCAGATAGTATTGCGGTTAACCATCCCGAGATTGTACTGATGGCTCTTCTCATTGACGAAAGACCCGAAGAAGTCACCGATTTCCAACGGAGCATCCAAGGCGAAGTGATTGCCAGCACTTTTGACGAGAAGCCCGAAAACCATACTCGAGTGGCAGAAGCAGTTAGCGAGCGGGCAAAGCGCATCGCAGAGAGTGGGAAAGATGTGGTGATTCTCTTGGACAGCATAACCCGACTTGCCCGAGCTTACAACCTGACCGTCAACAGTAGTGGGCGAACCCTTTCTGGTGGTTTAGATCCTGCCAGCCTTTACAAGCCAAAGAGGTTTTTTGGGAGTGCAAGAAAGATCGAAGGAGGGGGTAGCTTGACGATTGTCGCTACCGCTTTGGTTGATACCGGAAGCAAACTGGATGACATCATCTACGAGGAGTTTAAGGGCACGGGGAATATGGAAGTCCACTTGGATAGAGGGCTTGCCAATAGGCGGCTCTTTCCTGCGATTGATGTCAATGGGTCCAGTACCCGACACGAGGAGTTGCTCTTTACCGATTCCGAGTTGCCCAAAGTTTGGCGTCTTCGCCGTATTTTGGCTCCGTTGGATGGTCCCGGTGCCCTCGAGCTTCTCCTCCACGGCATCAATGGAGCTAAGACGAACGATGAGTTCCTAAACAGCCCCGAACTCGCACGGGGTTAGCCCTTTGTCGCACCTCTCCCACCTCCCTCTCCCCAAACGAGTATCCTCAGTCTGTCTTGAGATACTATTCCCCGTATGACCGATGATAGAGAGCGCGTCCGCCAAGCAGCGAATATTCTGACCTTGGTTGAGGCAGAGACTCGCCTGAAGAAGAGAGGAAGCCGTTGGGTGGGATTATGTCCTTTCCACACCGAAAAAGATGGCTCGTTGTATGTAACCCCCGATACGGGATTGTGGCATTGCTTTTCTTGTAAGCGAGGGGGAGATGTTTTCAGCTGGGTGATGGAAGTGGAGGGCGTTGAGTTTGGCGAGGCTTTGGAGATGATGGCGAATCAATTTGGGATAGAGCTTACAGGGAAAAGGGGGCCAGACAAACGACCCCAACTCCAGATGTTAGAAGACCTCGCAGTTTGGCTTGGGAAAGTGCTCCTTGCCCCAGCAGGAGAGACTGCTTGCCGCCATCTAGAGAGGAAAGGGTTTGACCCCCAAACACTAGAGTCCTATGGGGTAGGAGCTTTCCCCCCCAATGGGGGCATTGCGCATTGGGTCAAGGGCACGGGTGCAGAAGGTTCACGGTTGGATGAGTTGGGGCTTCTCGTTTCGGGTCGTGATGGGGGCACTTGGGAACCGTTCGCAAATAGGTTGTCCTTTACGATTCGGGATCACTTGGGGCGTGTACGGGGGTTTGCCGGTCGACAACTTTACGAAGAAGACCATCCCAAATACCGGAATAGTCCTCAATCCTCTCTCTTTGACAAGAGCCGCCTAATCTACAACTTAGATAAGGCTAGAAAAGCGAAAGGTCCCTTGATTCTCTGTGAAGGATATACCGATGTACTCCGGTTTGAAGTCTTGGGCATCAAGGGTGCTATCGCCTCCATGGGAACGGCACTGACCCCCTTTCAGGCGCAGTTGATTCGACGCTTCAAAGAGCAAGTCGTCGTCGTTATGGATGCAGATGAAGCAGGGCAAAAAGCAGCAGATCGCTCGTTAGGGGTGTTGATGGGTGCGGGCATTGAGGCAACGATTGTCGTTCCTCCCGATGGCTCGGATCCCGATGAATGGCTTAGGAAAGGGGGGAAAAAAGCTTGGGAGCAGGCCAAACGAGAAGACGCTTTGTCTTTTCGCTTGGGGCGCCTTGTAGAAGCAGAAGGGGGCATTCCGTTATCCGGACCAAAAAGTCAACGTGTTCTCCAAGGCGTTCATATCTTGTTAGAGGGCATTCAAGACCCCTTGCTTAGAACTGTCGCCCTTGAAACAGCGGGACAGGCGACGGCATTGCCTCTCCATGTATTGACTGCGGGATTGGACCAAGCCCAAGCGTCTGCACGACCAGAACACAGCCCCAATCCTTCTTCCATAGAAGAGTTCATCGTTCCTGAAGAACGAGAGATGGTTCGCTTCATGTTACAGCACCCAGCACGGGTAAAGATGACTTTGCGCGTCTTTGAGTCCTTTGGCATTATCTGGAACGACCCCACCGCCAAGGAGATTGCAGAGGGAGTCCTGCGGGTAGGGGGGGCGAAGGATGACTTGTTGGAGAGTTTGGGTGAGGGAGCGTCTCGATTTGCAGTTCCGATTTGGATGGGCGAAGGAATCCAGTATCCTGAGGAGGAAGGGGAGTCATTAGCTCAAGCTGTCGTCTTGAGCCAATTGAAGGGGAGAGCTCTCGATTTACGAGGGCAGCTCAAGCGGGGAGAAGCGACTTTGGTGGACGTCCAAGATGCACAGTCCAAGGTGCGAGCGATCACCGAGGAGGGGCTCCCTGGATGGGACGACCTATAGAGCTAGTGTGAGCACCAATAATCTTGTCCGTATGGGAGCGTGGCTCTTCTCCTTTTCGTTCTTCTTGCCTGCTTGGAACCCTGAAGGTGAGAGCCTCTTTTTGGGGTGGGAATGTGCCCAGTTTGTCCTTAGGGCTCTTCTTTCTCCCCAAGATGTCCATGGTCTCCTACGGGCGTTGTGGTTGAATCTCCCCAACTTCTTCGTTGTGGGAGCTGTCATCGCTCGTTTCCGTGGGAGTGTGAAGCGATTTCTGATTCCAGGGGCTTTGGCGCTCTTCTCTGCTCTTTGGTGGTCGGTTCATCCCACCTTTATGGGGGAGCTTCAAGTGGGGTATTACCTCTGGGTGTTCTCTTTGCCCTTACTCTCTTTACCCTATCCCCTTCAACCCAAGGCGGAAAAGTGAGCCTTCTTTATCTATTCGCTCTTGGGGCCCCTCCTTTCCCTGGAGATGTGGATGCTTCTGCGGCGCGGATTGAAAAGAGCGTCGTAATCAATGGCGACTACGAAGGGATTCATGGGCAGTATGCCTACGGAAACCCTCAAAGGTGGGGCATGAGGAGTACGGGTCTGTATGCCCCTCCAGGCGAGACCATTCGAATTACGCTCCCAGACGGATTTGCCCCCAACGGACTCGGTGTTCTTTTGGGGGCCCATCTAGATGATCTTTCTCAGAAAGAAAGCCCCGCAAGAGACTCTGTCGTCACGGTAAGAGTTACCCTTGGTGACGGAGCGACCGAAGTGAGCAACCCCCATGGAGGACTCATCTACATTACCGTGGATGCGGGAGCCAAGAGGGGACTCGTTGATGTGGTGATTGAAGGGGGGATAGATGCACCTCTCTTTGTGGCGGGAGAGACACCCTTGGAAGCATGGAATCAATCGATTCGCACCCATCCAGCACCATGGGGGGAACTCGCATCCTCCAAGATTATTCTCACGCTCCCTTCAGACCTCTTGCGCACGCTGAAGAACCCAGATGAGGTTCTGGCGTTTTGGGATCGTGTCTTGGATGCTGATGCCGATTTGTCGGGGTTTAGTCGTGACCGAGCACGACCGGAGCGCATCGTGGTAGATATAGAGATTTCAGCAGGATGGATGCATTCAGGTTATCCCGTGATGGCCCCCCTTTCCACCGGTCCTGATCTTCTGAACTTAGAGAGGTTGACGACGGAAGGGGATTGGGGGTTTTTTCATGAATTGGGTCATAACCACCAATGGATGGACTGGACCGTACCAGGCACGACCGAAACGGGGTGTAACCTATTCACGGTTTATGTTTACGAGACCGTGGTGGGAAAGCACCGAAATGAGACCCACGGAGCGGTCTCTCTGGAGGAACGAACTAAGCGAACAAGAGCGTACCTTGCCGACCCCGATATCTCAAGATGGTCTGTCTGGGTGGCGTTAGATATGTATCTCTTGCTACAGGATGAATTTGGGTGGGAAGCATTCACCAATGTCTTCACCGAGTATCGGGATAAGTTTGCGACCGAACGCCCACAAGATGCTCAAGAAAAATGGGATATGTTTGCGGTTCGATTCTCTAGAGAGGTAGGGTGGGACATTTCCCCCTTTCTCTTATCTTGGGATTGGCCCTTATCGGAGAGTGCTCTTAGAGATGTCGCCCACCTCCCCCCTTGGTCTGGCAACTAGCCCCCGCGTGCGGCGACCTTCCCCATGGCGACCCGTGGAAGGGTCGCCCTATTACCACGCCTGCCCCATCCGTCGCCCTAACGGGACTAAGAAGACGGGGGCGTACGCATCCAGACATCCCGCTGAGGAAACGGTATATCTATCCCTTTCTTCATCAACGCCTTGTAAACGGCAGTATT
>JACNFQ010000067.1 GCA_014384545.1 bacterium
GCCAGCGAGTGCCCAAAGTGCTAGGACAATGCTCCACCTATCGGAAGGAGAAAGGGGTTCCGACCAAGGTTGCATGGGGGTGCCAGCAATCCCCATGGAGACCGCCGTGAAGAGCTGGGAAGGACTCTTGTCAGATAGAAAATCGGATGTAAACAAGGGGGGGTCAAAACCCTCAAGGGGTAGGGTGGGGTTTTCGGAATGACACCCTTGGCAATGGGTGGCAAAAAGTCTCTTCCCGGATGAGAGCGAAACCCCCTCTGGAAGGGAGGCGATAAGGGGATGACCTACTCGAGATTCAATCTCGGCACGCAAACCCGACAAGATCTCTAGGACTTCGCCAGAGGGGGCAACGGCATCCATGGTGGACAGAAGCGCATGGACGGTTGGGGATAGGGAAGCCAATCCAGCGTCATTTTCAATCAGCTTGAGGGCTTCCTTAAGAAAAATAGAGGACTCCTCATACTCCACTCTATCCACCACCAAGCCATCAACGACACCTGCATCGTATTCATCTCCAACTAGGTCAAGAGCAAGAACGACCCGGAGGGCGGTTTCCGAGTCTGGTAAGGGTGCAGACGCACAGGGGTTACCAGGTCCCAAAAAGAGGATTAGAGCGAGGGCTATGGAGGGCATAGGGGGGATTATACGCTTGTTGAGAATGATTCTCAAAAGGCTATTTGAATGTCAACAGTTGATCTCTTCTTCCACGCCCAAACACCCCCCTCCTATCCGATAGGTCGGGGGTCTCTCTCCGAGCCACCATGTCGGGTGCTCCGGCACAGAGCCGGACGCAAGCGTCCTTCTCTGGCATCCGTCCCTCATCTCCATCCCCCCGACGCGTGGCGACCCGTGGTGGTCGCCCTAAAAAAAGGGTAGCCATAGGGGAAGGTAGAGCAGACTATACCCAATCCAAGTCGCGATAACGATCGGAATGTTGTCTGGTCCGTTCTTCCACCAGGTCTCTGTCCAAGCACCTAGGAAAAGGGGGAGGGAAAAGTGAAAAATGAATAATATCGAAAAGAAATCCAGGGATTCAACTTCACCAAGAGGTTGTGCGAATAACTGAACGAGGAATAGGAAAGGAAGGGACCAAAGGAGACCTTGGCGAGATTTCTTCTGACCATCTCTCTTTAACTTCCTTCGCCCCACCCACCCGTGAATAGGGTCTGCTACCGCCATGGGCAGGGTGAAAAGCCGTGCCATACCGATGTGATAGCTGTCACCCACATCAAAAAAAGGCGCTCCTACAGGTCCCACTTTCGCAAGGACCAAAGCGACGCCCACGGCAAGAGGGTAAGAAAGAATGCCCCAGTCAGGCCACCCTTTATGGAGAGTCTTCAAATAGGGGAGAAGCGGCCAAAGGAATGCGAGAACGACCCCAAACCCAACCAATGTCCACGCATCCGCCATCGTCTCAATCCAAGGTGACCAAAGGAGGGTAATAGCCAAGAGATGACCAACCCCCCTAATATCCCTCTTTGTTACCTTCAAAGAGAGTGAATCGTCTCGCTAGAGAGGGTAATGCGGGGAGCTCGTTTCCCCAGGAGGGTCAACATCTCATAGGGGATCGTATCTCCCCACTTGGCAAGGTCTTCCATGCGGATTTCACGCTCTCCTTGCCTACCTAGGAGTGTCACACGATCGCCCACCTTCGATTCCACACCAGATAGATCTGCGTATAGAAAGTCCATCGAAATCGTTCCTACAACCGGGGCAAACTGACCCCGAACCAAGACCATCGCCTTGCCGGAAAGTGACCGCAGGTAACCATCAGCATACCCAATGGGAATGATGCCCAATCTGCGAGAATCGGGAAAAGTCGTTCTTCCATACCCAAAGGGTTCGCCTGCCCGTATCGTTTTGTGATCCACGATTCGGGCGTGAACACTCATGACAGGTAAGACCGAGGGAGTTGAAGTGGGATACATACCCGGCGGACGAGCCCCATAAAGGACATATCCCAGTCTAACGGAGTCCAAATGGAAGCCTGGACCCCTGAGAATCGCCGGTGAATTCGCGGCGTGCCTTTCACATTGGGGGAACTTGTCCATCCAACCAGATGCATCAATTCCGCCTCGGAAAGAATCAAGGGATGCACCCGTTCCTTCTGGGTCATGGTCTGCAGAAGGAAAGTGGGTAAAGATGCCCACGGGCTGAAACGCACTTTGCTCAAACTCACGGGCAAGGTGGGGAAGTGCCGAGGGAGGAACCCCCAACCTCCTCATCCCTGAATCGACCTTGACATGGATACCCGGAGGGGGCAAGTGGACATCCAACATCGGTGCCCATCCCGCAAGATGTTCAGGACGGAACAGACATTGGTCTATCCGATGTCTTTGGAGCAAAGGGATGCCCTCGGGTGGCGTTTCGCCTAAGACAAGGATGGATGTCTTAATCCCCCCATCCCGAAGTGAAAGAGCCTCATCAAGGCTAGCGACTGCCAAGCCACGGACTCCCTCACTTTCTAGGACACCAGATACAGCCAATGCACCATGACCATAAGCGTCCGCTTTGACGACAGCCCAAACCCCGACATTCCCTAGATGACTACGGAGGACACGGAGGTTATGTCTGACCGCATCTAAGTCAATCTCGGACCAAACCCTACGATACACTACCGTGGCAAGTCCTTCCATGCCGATTCAATAAGAGGAGCGATTTCGCTTGCAGTTGCACTCTCCCGTGGTCGCCCCTCTTCTTCCCAAAGCGAACCCGCGCGACCATGCAACCAAGCCCCACAAATAGCTGCATCAAGTCCAGGCAATCCTTGAGCAAGCAAACCAGCGATAAGACCAGCTAGCACATCCCCTGTCCCTCCATGAGCCAATGAAGGACACCCTGAGCCCACAAAGTGAATGGGCAAGTCCCCTTGGGCAACAAGAGTAGGTTGGCCCTTCAAGAGAACGGTCGCTCCTGTTCGTCTTGCTAACGCTCTAACACCCCCCAACCTATCTCTCTCTATTTGACAGATATCTCCACATAAAAGAGACGCCCCTTCGGCGTGATGGGGTGTAAGGATACGCTCGCCCTTATGAGAGGTTAGAAGTTCTTCATGCCCCACAAATGCAGTCAACCCATCAGCATCTAGAACGACAGGGCATTCCAAGAGAGAGGATTCGTCGCGAATCGACGCCAAACTCTCTTCTTGACGCCCCAACCCAGGCCCGATTGCCCATCCATCAAGAGGGCGAATCGCTGAGGGGAGTGCCCCTTCTTGAATCACTTCAGGGGGCATCTCACCCTGTCCACTCCAATGAACAACACCTGCGCCACTCCGAAGAGCTCCTTCAACAGTCAAACGAGCAGCACCGGGAAAAGTGCGGCTGCCAGCCCAAACTCCGACTCTCCCCGCAGTCCCCTTGTGGCCATCGCTAGGGAAGGAAGGGAGGAGACTCGCTATTGATTCGGGAGTGTGATACCAGCCAAAAGGCGTCCCAACCCCCAACTTGGGAATCCCGATGTAGGCGACTTCCACAATCCCTGCAAAGTGTGCACCGGGGGCAAGGAGTAGACCCGGCTTCAAGAAAGCGAAGGTCAGGGTGAGGTCGGCTTGGAAGGCAACCCCTTCCACATGCCCTGTATCCATATCTACTCCACTGGGGGCATCTAGTGCCATCCTCCCAAGCCATGGAGCACGATTCGCTCCTTCAATCCAACGGCAGGCGTCTCCGCGGGGTTGACCCTTGGCTCCTGTTCCCAATAAACCGTCTACGACAACGCCATAGGGGTCTCCCAGCGATTTTGGTTCGTCCCTGCTCCACAAAACACCTTCTTTCTTTGCGAGAGCCCATTGAGTCTTTCCCGCTTCACCCAAACGCTCACGATTCCCATATAGAGTGGCTGAAACACCATGAATCGCAGCCCATCGCGCCATCACAATGCCATCTGCACCGTTATGTCCTGGACCGACCAAGATGTGGAGGGGGGCGCCGCCCCACATCTCTTCATAAGATTCCCATGCCGAGCGCCCCGCATTTTCCATCAAAGCGAGTAAAGGTAGGTCGTTCGCAATCGTCTCCTCATCCACCCGTCTCATCGAAACCACATCAAGGACTTGGAATGCCTCGTTCATCCCTCTATTCTAGAGAGTTTCACCAAGAGAGCAAGCGTGCACGTTTCTCCTTTACCTCCTTTTCAGAAACTTGACACTCGTGGAATGGTAAAGGAGATGGGAGTCTCACAAGTCAAGAAAGTAGGGAGTTTCTATCCTCCCTAGGGGGTAAGCATGTCTTCGAAAGAGTGTCCATCGTGCCATCAAGTCTCGGGGGTAGAAGCGGGGCCAACTTGCCCATTCTGTAGTACCCCATTTGCTCAAAAACTCCCCCAAAAGACAACGACTTCCATGGCGGGGCAGGGAGGGACTCCGGAGGCTTGGGCGGGGGGAGGTTCGGGTCATACTTGGGAGGATGATTCGCAAGCACTCGATCAGATTAGGCATTCTCAGACTGTGGAATCTGTGGGAGAGGAAGCGACAGCGGCTTCTCCGTCACCCCAAATCTTCCTTGTCGCTCTTTTCTTTCTTCTGATAGTTGCTGCCGGCCTCTTCTTCTGGCTAAGCTAGCCTCATCTAGTTAGGAGGGGAGGATAAAGAGAGGGGAGAAGAGTAAAGACCCTTGTCAATGAGTTCTCTAAGGCGGTTTTCTACCTGAGGTCGATCGTCGGGATGGGTAACGCCAAACCAAGGACCCTCGGAGGAGAGAGTCTGAACCTTTACATCGCCCGAAGAGACCCATCGTCCTACTTCAACGGGTAGCAAATACTCTGAAGTCAGATCCTCATGGTGTACGGAAAGGAACCGCTCCCATCCTTCTTGGAGAAGTGGAAAAACATGAGGTGTAAATCCAAATAGATTGACATTGACAGCAGTCTTCCTAGGGAGGAGAGCGAGGTGACTACGATCTACGGATCTCTCTTTGACGCGTATAAGGTAACGATGACGATCCACATCACAAAGACCCCGCGTGACAGATCCGTGAGGGCTTAGTGTCTCTTCAAGCGGAAAAGTCACCATCCCAAACGAAGGGGCGGATTGGGGATTGGACAAGAAGGACGCAAGGGTGGAATAGGAAGAAGGTCCGTAATAATCGTCGGCGTTGATGGTGGCAAACGAATCTCCCTCCAACGCCTCTTTTGCAGAGAGAACGGCGTGGGCTGTACCCCAAGGTTTGGACCGATTCTCTGGAAGAAGGAAAGGAGCGGGCAGGTGGAGAGACTGGAAAGCCAAGGTGGTCTCCATCTTCCCTTCATACTTAGAGAGAACGCGTTCCCTAAAGAGGGGCTCAATTTCCCGTCGAATCAGGAAAACGATACGACCAAAGCCCGCTTTGAGGGCATCATGAATGGCGTAGTCCAAGAGGGTCTCTCCAGAAGGCCCAAACCCTTCAGCTTGTTTGAGACCCCCATATCGACTCCCCATCCCAGCTGCGAGAATGAGTAAGGAGGGAGAAGAACCCATAGGGGGGAAGTCTACTTTATCCCCCACTGCCGCGAACCTAGAATGACACCTATGGAAGAGGGATTGACGCTTTTCTAGATGGCGATTATTCTAGAAGTAAATGGTCGCCGACCGCAGATTCATGAGAGTGCTTTCGTGGCTCCCAATGCGACTTTGATTGGGGATGTCACGGTGAGCGAACGAGCGAATATTTGGTTTGGGGCTGTTCTCCGAGCCGATCAAGGTTTCCCTATCTTTGTGGGTGCTAGAACGAGCGTCCAAGACAATGCTGTCATTCACACAGACCATAGGAGAGGAACCACGATTGGGGAAGGCGTGACAGTGGGGCATGGGGTCACGATGGAGGGATGCGATATTGATGATGGAGCTTTGATTGGGATGAATGGGGTCGTCCTGCCGGGAGCGAGAGTGGGGGAGGGGGCTCTCGTCGCAGCAGGCTCCGTCGTTTTGGAAGGGGCAGAGATTCCCCCTGGCATGTTGGCTGCTGGTGTTCCTGCTTCCGTCAAGCGGGCGTTAGATCCTCAGGGGCAATCCGAAGTAATCAATGCCGCCTTGGTTGATTACCAACGGTTGATGGATCTCTATCAGTAGCGTGCTTCCACAACTCTTTCGGGACGTTCTAGATAGTGTACCTCCAAGAGGAGGTGCATGCTTGTTTCAGAGAGGAGAATGCGTTCAGGAAACGAGTCACGGTTGTCATGCACAAATCCTCTACCTCTCTTCAGTATCACAAAGAGCCTCGTGGGGGCTTCTGCAAGCATCCTCTCTGCGAGAGGTGAGGTAGAGATTGATGGGGAAGTAGGTCGACACTTCCCTCAGTGGGAAGAGATGCTGAAAGGAGTTACACTTCGCCATCTTCTTCAGCATTCGGGGGGCATTCCCTGTTATGGGGCAGTGCCTAGTTACCATCAAGATGTCAAGAGAGACCCTGCCCATCCTTGGTCCGAAGAAAAGTTCCTAGAAATGACATTACCTAAGGGATTGGATTTCTTACCCGGTAAGGGGTGGAACTACAGCAACACGGGGTATTTGATGGTGCGGTTGATTCTTGAAGAGATTATGGGGTGTTCACTCCAAGAAATCTTTTCACAATTGCTCTTTGTTCCTCATTCTCTCCAAGACACATCCGTGTTAGATACTCAAGATGATCTCTTGGGCGTGACTCCTGGGTATTCCCGATTATGGACCGGGGAAAAAGGTGCCTGGTTAGATGCTCGTAAAGAGTACCATCCTGGCTGGGTAGGGCATGGGCTGGTCGCTTCACCCTTGTCAGAATGCGTTCGTCTCTTTCGGGCTCTCTTTTCAGGAGGGATGTCATCTGATGCGTTTGGGCTGTGGACCGAATCGGTTCCAGTAGGTCTTTCTCATAAGTGGTTCAAGGATCCTTCGTACGCTTTGGGATTGATTTCAGACCCACAATCAGATTGGGGACCACTTTATGGGCATGGGGGAGAAGGTCCAGGTTGGACGACGCTACTTCTCCATGCACCCGAAGCTCCCGAGGGAGCCACGACAGTTGCAGGTTGGATGAATGGGCCAGCTGGTGATGGGCTTGAGCGGCTGGCACAAAAACTACTCAAAAGCTAGTCTTGACCTCTTCTTGCTTCAAGACAAAGTGAGGGGGCTAGTCTATCTAGAGCATCCAGCATCGTTCTAGCGTCTAGGTCTATCTGCGTCAGGAGCCATCCTCTCTTTCCGACACGCCATCCTTTGGGCAACTCTGTGGGCTCTCCAAATTTGGGGAGGACCTCAAGGCAACCTGATCGATAACGAGCGCCGGATAAGGGGAGGTCTCGGGCCGTTCGGTGGACGAGTGCGCCCAAGAGAATCTCATCGGACCCTCTAGAAATAAGACCTTCCCTTGACCAAGAGGCACGAATCTGCCCCAGATCATCAGGGTCTCCTTCTTCAAATAGGCGAGAATAGAGAGCGAGCCTCTCTCCTCCTTCAATCTCATCAGGCAATGAGCCCATCACAGGGAGGTGAAAAGACCGAATATCGGTGGTCGGTTCGCCCTGAACGCCTGCGACCGCATCACTCAATAGCTCACCAAAGAACTCCAGCCCGACTTTCCAAGCTTCACCTGATTGAGAGGTGCCCAGAATCTCTCCAGCACCCCTCATCTCAAGATCCGCTTTGGCGAGGGCAAATCCCGAACCCAAACGACTGTGCTTTGTCAAAGAGTGAAGTCGTTTCTGTGCCGACTTGGATAGCTTGCCTTCTTTTGGCAGGGAGAAGAGTGCGATTCCCTTTACTTGACGCCTCCCAATGCGTCCTCGTAGTTGGTGGAGTTCGCCCAAACCGAAGCGGTGGGCATCCTCCACCACAATCGTATCAACACCAGCCAAGTCCATCCCATTCTGAATCAAGCTGGTCGTAAGAAGAATCGATTGGGGCGTATCCAAGAAAGAGAGTAAGCGATCCTCCAAGTGGCGTGGTGACATCTGTCCATGAATGGTAATGACCGAATCAAATCTCTCTTTCAACCATTCTGCTCGCGCCTCCAAAGTCCGGATGCGGTTATGGAGAAAGAAGACACTCCCTCCCCTCTCCAGTTCAGAGGCAATCACATCTCCCACATGGGCTCCATTCCACCGTTCAACGATCGTTTCAACGGCTCTTCGTCCTGGAGGTGGAACACCCAGTGCGGAGAGATCCCTAAGACCAGAAAGAGAGGAGAAAAGGGTGCGCGGAATCGGTGTTGCCGAGAGAGTAAGGAGATCTATGCCTCGATGGGACAGAGGAATTCTTTCCTTATCTCTAACGCCAAAGCGTTGCTCTTCATCCACGATCAACAACCCCAATTGGGGGAGAGTGACACTCTTGCCCAGTAGTTGATGTGTTCCTACCACCATCGCTGTCTCGCCCTGTTCCAATCGCTGGATATAGGACTCTCTTTCTCGAGGAGGAATAAGACGAGAAAGGGTAAAGCATGGTACTCCCATCTGGTCCAACCGCATCCCCGCCCTTTCAGCATGTTGTCTCACGAGAACGGTGGTCGGTGCTAGTAACGCGACTTGTCCCCCATTGTGGAGAACTCGGAAGGCAGCCCGCAAGGCGACTTCTGTCTTACCAAACCCCACGTCTCCACCCAATACTCTATCCATGGGTCGGGGTCTCTCTAGGTCGTCCAGAATGTCTCTTACCGCAATCTGTTGGTCGCTCGTGAGCGCATGAGGAAAGCTATCGCCAAATGCCCGTTCAAGAGCACGATCTGCTTTCCAAGAAACCCCATCAAGTGATCCCCGTTCTTGATAGAGCGAATAGAGTTGTTGTGCATAGGCAAGTGATGCCTCTCTTGCCCTATGGAGACGACGGGACCACCTCTTTCCGGCTAGAGAATCCGTTTCTGTGCGTGGACCGATGTATCTCTGGATACGTGGCATCGCCCAAACAGGAACGATCACTTCCCCTTTGTCCTTGAAAACGAGCCTTAGGAACTCTCGTGGCATTCCTTCTAGAAAAGCCGTCGTGAGCCCTTCATATTTTGCCAAACCGTGGTCTTTATGGACAACGAGGTCGCCCACAGACAACTCTCCAAGCGAAAAGAGCCGTCTTCTTCTCTCTCCCTCGCTTGGTGGAGGGAGAAGCCAAATGCCCCACGCTTCCCAGTGTTCGGCAACAGAGAGGGGTACCTCCCAATCACGCCCTTTTCCACACCTGATGGGGAGAATCTTCTCTCCCTCAAGATGGGCTACCCAAAGATCTTCCTCCTCCTCATTAGCGGGTGACCACCCTGGCTTAGTGACCCGGAGCAACTCGCCCTGATGCGCTCTCCCATCAATACGGAATGTTTCAAACTGGGGGGGGAATTCGGGTTCGGGTTCCTCCTCTCCAGGTCGAAACAGAATCCAATCCCCCCAATGTGCCAAGTCTTCCGCCTTGAGGGGTGTGCCTGTAGTCAAATCCGGAATGAGAAGAGGGAGTGTTGGTGCGGATTCAAGAGATTCTCCAAAAAGGTCTAACTGTTGGGGATGGGATTGGCCAGGAATCCACAATGTCAGGCGGTCTCCAAAGAGGCGCCACTCCCCAGGAGTCTCCACGCGATGTGGGGTCTTCTTATACCCAAGTGAGGTAAGAGCTTCTCCCATCCCCAAGGGAGGAAGAAGGCGTTCTCCCTTTTTCCATTCCACGGAACGGGGTGGGGCAAGCCGCGTCCCTTGCCATTCTCTATATGTGAGAAGGATGAGTCCTCCAGGTGGGGGGAGGTGGCCCTTGAGATGGGGGCGAATGAAGGTGGGGAGGAGGCGATGAAAAACGCGTAAGTCTCCTTCGGCAACCAGCAGAACCCCCCCTCTCTTCCTTGCTAGGAGAAGAGCAACAAGGGCGGTGGGAGATGGTCTGCCCCATCGAGTGGGGAAGGGGACGCCTGATAAAGCGTCAGCCAGTCGTTGGGGGAGGTGAGTCAGGGAGTGGGTTCTGGCGTGGGAAAGAGATCAAAGAGGAGAAGACGACCATTCCCCGTATCGCTGACAGCCAACTTTGTGCGATCGGGAGAAACGACGATATCGAAGGGGTGATCAAACTGATCAAGAATCGGTCCCGACCCGGCGTGGAGAAGGCGAGGAATACCCTCGTTGTCCCATCCTTGAATTCTGTAGTTCCCCATGTCAGCAACGAAAATCCAACCGTCCGCCAAAGCCAATCCCAACGGTTCGTACAGTTCTCCTGGTCCACTCCCCCTCTCTCCGATGCGGTTCAAGAGCAAACCTGTTGAGGTATAAGATGAAACGGTACCGGAGGTCGTATCAACCACCCATACCAACCCCTGCTCATCTACAGCGATGTCCACAGGTTGGGGGCGAAGCTTCGAGAAGAAAGGTGTCAGAGGAAAACGGGACCTCTCTTCCCCATCCTCTCCCAACAAGAGCACAGATAACCGCATAAGGTCAATCACATAAAGACCTTCTTCCCCAAAAGCAAGACCCGAGACTTTGTTTACAGCCTGCGAAAAGAGAACCCAATCTGAACCATCCCATCGTACGATTCGGTCCAATCGACGATCAGCAACAAAGAGGTCTGAACCTCTCAATGCTAGTGCTACTGGTTCCAGCAAATCCCCGAGCCGCTCAATGAGGTTCCCATCCCAATCAAAATGGAGGACTTCGCCAAAGCCGTCGTAATGGACGCCCAACCAGAATCCTGAATCATCAGAAACCAAAGAAGTAGGATGTCCAAGTCTTTTCCCTTCTTCATCAAGTAAGAGACGCTCGTCAATGAGAGAAACAGACCAATCTCTTGATGTGCCAAACGCTCCCCTAGGCAAGGGGGAGAGGATACGCCCCCTCCACCTCTCTTGGAGAGTCAGGACTTCTCGCTGGTTTCGGAAGTTGGCAACCTGCTTGGCACGCATGCGAGCAACCCCGCCCGTCTCCGATTTTTTCAGGAACTCAATCATCAAGAGTTCGCGCAATCGGTCGTTCCCCTTTGCCTTGGCAATGGAGGAGAGGTAGATCAAGACTTGGGGGTTTTCGGGAACGAGTGCCAGAGAGCGCTCAAAATAGACCGTTGCTTTTTCATAGTCTCCCTTGAAAAACCAAACACGTCCAATATGAGCCAAGAGCGCGGCATCTTCTTCCCATCCTGGAATCTCTTCAAGGAGAGCAGCTGCAGCTTCCAGTTGAGCCCTGTAGGCAAAGATATCAAGTAGCGTTTGGTATGCGGGCGTAAAGTCTGGTTCTAGAGCAATGAGTTCTTTGAGATTGTCGGCAGACTGTCCATACCAGCGCAATCGATGAAAGATGCGAGAAAAAATCAGTAAGCGAATCGCCTCGGTTGTAGCGGGCATATCCCCCTCGCGCGTACGGTTTTCTTCTGTTGCCAAGATTGAGTCAGGCAAATCAGATGTGAGGTCGTTGGCAACAGCAACGATCAGAGCAGGGAGATTCTCAAGTGGTTCCTTCCTTTGAGAGACGATTCTCCTCACTCCGTCTTGCTGGAGATAAAGGCGGACAAAAACCTCACCCTCAACGACATCATATTCACCGAGATAAAGCCTGTCTACTTGGTCTAAAAGGTCTTCTAACAAATCTCTCTCTTTGGCAGTGGGTGATCCATCTAACCAGATGGGGGAAATTCCAATCAACCCTGCCAAATCGCTTGGTGTAACGAGCCCCCAACCCCAGCCAGGACCGACACGCCAAGGAACACCTGTGCCCAAAGCTTCTCCTACCCAGTAAGAGTCTGGAGGAACCTCATTGGGCGTAAACCCAAAGAGAGCGAGAGTCGGTATCTCCTCTAGTTTCTCACCCATAGCCACAGCAGCGGGCTGGAGATCTTTCAAGGCATCAGAATCACTCGAAAACAGAAAGCGACAGCCACCAAAGGTCACCATGATGAGCCCCAGTCCAAAGAAAAGTCGTAGCCAAGTCTGAAGGAAGAACCGTTCTCTCATTGGTAGGATTCTATCCTTGACTCTGTCAGAAAAAGTGATGCGCAGATTGGGTTTAGGGATTCTCATCCTTCTCATGGGAGGAGTATGGGCTTTCTCCCCCACAGGGAAGGAGGGTAGGGTCCTCTTTTGGGATGTGGGGATGGCAGAACCCCTATCTCTCTCCGAAATGGGGGCTAAACTTGAGAAGAATGAGGCGATTCGTTTCAGGGGGATGCTCAATCTCTGGTTGAGATTGACAGGAGGAGACCGACATATTCAGGTCGGTCCCTTCAGCTGGACGGGGAAGGAGTGGTTATGGGAAATCGCCGATAAGCTCGTGGCGTACCGACCCTTTGAGAGAGAGGTGAAACTCATTCCAGGTAGATATCTCTCTCAGGTAAAAGAGGATCTCTGTATCAGCGTATATGGAACAGAGAACTCAATGGGGTGCATTGAGGGTGGATTAGATCCTTGGTGGGATGAGAATATCCCCTTGATTGGAGAGACTTACATGGTGGATCTACTGGATGGAATGGGGCTCATTGGGCATCGTGGGGTGCGCGCTATTCTTCAACCCATTAGAACGGCAAGTGACCAGATCTTGGAAGATCTCTTGGGGGTGGTCCCCACTCAAGAAGAGAAAGAGAGACTCTTCTCCCTTGCTGCTCTCGTTGAGGCTGAGGCAGCTATAGATAGCGAGCGTGCTCGTATCGCTGGGGTCCTTACAAATAGGCTAGAAAAGGAGATGTTCCTCCAAGTAGACGCTTCAGCACTTTTCTGTTGGATGGAAGAAGGGAATCCGCGACCCTATCCTGTTCTTCGGAGGCACCTAGAGAGTGATTGTCCCTCAAACAGTTATCTGCACCCAGGGTTACCCCCTGTTTCTATCGTCTTGCCCAGTCGGATGAGTATCGAAGCGGCGGGTTTTCCCGAAGACCACGACTATTATTACTATGTGGTGGACGGAGAGGGTCCAAACCATCTTTTTTCACACACATACAAGGAACATCTAGAGAACATCGCTTTGTCACGGGCAAGGACCTCACCTTGATTCCCCCTCCCCTTTATAGAGCAAGGCGTGTGGAGGATCTCCCCCTTGAAGAGATTCTCTCTCGATTCAAAGCAGTCTTGTTCGATGTGGACAACACCGTCGTTCCTCATCATGGTACGAAGATGCCAACGCCCGTTTGGGAATGGATGAGATCGTTGATCAAGTCGGGCATCGTTGTGGCTTTAGCAAGTAATGCGACTCAAGAGAGAGTCCACAAACTGGAGACGCTCTTTTCTACTGAGGCGTTTGTTGCTATGAAGCCCTTCCCGTGGCGGATTCGTCAGTGGTTGCGCACACATGGATTACAGCCCAAAGAGGTGCTCTTGGTGGGCGACCAAGTGATGACAGACCATCTTGCAACGCTTACTACGGGGATAAGTTCTGCTTTGGTTGACCCCCTCACGAAGAGAGACTTTATACTGACACAGTGGATCAGCCGCCCCATAGAAAGACTGATCATGAAGGGATGGAGAGGGCGGGAGGAGAAAGGATGACTCAAGGGGCAAGGATCATTGATGGTCGTGCGCTCGCTGCTCGGACACGAGTGCGTTTGGCTGAGGAGATTAGCAGGAGAGGCCGCGAAGTTACTTTGGCGGTCTTGTTGGTGGGAGATGACCCTGCCAGTGCAATCTATGTACGAGGAAAGGAGAGAGCGGCATCCGAGGTGGGCATACGCTCCCTTGTTCGGAGAGAACCTAACTCATTGTCTCAAGAAGGAGCAGAGAGGATTGTAGAGGAATGGGCCAACGACTCTACGATTCATGCGATTCTCGTTCAACTCCCTTTGCCCCCCGGATTGAATACCCAACGGGTGATTCTCCCCATTCCTCCCGCAAAAGATGTACAT
>JACNFQ010000036.1 GCA_014384545.1 bacterium
CCGGATGGACTCGGAGGAGGGACAGACATGGGCAGAAGCTGATGGAGAGCCGGCGGAAGAGATGGACGTGCAAGATTTCTACGCACGAGACGCGTTCCGGTGGGGGGGCGACCACCAACTTACCCCCTACCCCACCGAGGACAACGAACTTCGCTATATTCCCTTGGGCATTGGTGCTGTCATTCCCCCTTGGAACTTTCCATTGGCTATTCTGTCAGGAATGACGACTGCGGCATGGGTAACGGGCAACACGGTCATCTTGAAACCCTCCAGTGATAGTCCAGCGATCGGCTATCGATATATGGAACTCTTAGAGGAAGCGGGCTTGCCCCATGGTGTGGTGAACTTCCTCCCTGGACCCGGATCTACTGTGGGTGACAAGATGGTCAAGGATGCCCGCACACGCTTTATCTCTTTTACCGGTTCTATGGATGTGGGATTAGGCATCAACGAGGCAGCCGCAAAGACGGTCCAAGGTCAAATATGGATCAAGAGAGTGGTCGCAGAAATGGGGGGCAAAGACGCTATCTTGGTCGATGAAACAGCCGATATTGAAGCTGCTGCCGCAGGCATCGTCTCTGCCGCATTCGGGTTCCAAGGACAGAAATGTTCAGCCTGCTCTAGGCTGATTGCTCATGAATCCATACATGACGAGCTATTAGAGCGTGTTGTGGCTGGTGCCCGCGCCATTCAAGTAGGGCATCCCGAAGAGCAATCCACCCAAATGGGAGCTGTCATCAACGAGCGAGCCTTCAATGAGATCCTTGGGTATATCCGTGTGGGACGGGAAGAGGGTGAAGTCTTGGCTGGGGGGCAACCCATGCCTGGATCGGGTTGGACAATCATGCCCACCGTCATCTCGGGCCTTGCCCCTAACGACCGCATTATGCAAGAGGAGATCTTCGGTCCTGTATTGGGCGTAACGAAGGTTCGTTCGTTTGAAGAAGGTCTTGATGTCGCCAACGGTACCATTTACGGACTAACAGGTGCGTTTTATACGAAAGACCCAGCCCGTGTTGCTATGGGCAAGGATCGGTTCCATGTGGGCAACCTCTATGTCAATCGCAAATGCACAGGGGCTCTTGTAGGTGCCCACCCATTTGGGGGCTTCAACATGAGTGGGACGGATAGCAAAGCGGGAAGCCGAGACTATCTAGGATTGTTCCTCCAAGCGAAACTCATCTCTACCCTACGCACCTAAACCCAAAACGAACCTTGTAAGAGCCTCTCTCCACGCCCTAGATCCAGCACGAACAGAAAAAGGGCAGGTTCAAGATGAAATCTCTAGGAGCCCCGATGGGAGTTCTTCAGAGGATAATAACCCTATGAAACAGAGTCTAGAAGATATCGCCAAAGCACTCGTTGAGGGACATCCTTCACAGGACATTCCTGACCACTTAGGACATCCGAGAATCCCCTCCACACAAAACCTCTCTCAACTCCTATCACTGTATGAGACGCTCTTGTTTCCAGACCTCCTTGGGAAACCAGACCTCCCGTCAAAGGATTTTTCTAGATGGACAGAAAGAACTGTCGTTCAGTTCCAAGATATTCTTGCTAGGGAAGGCGCACGAACCCTAAGGTTCCTTGGAGAAGAAGATAGTGAAGAGCGGAGCAGAGATTGTGCCCAAAGAGTGACTTCCTGCCTACCCGATCTCAAGAGTGCGATGGCGAAGGATGCTCTTGCTGGTCTCAAGGGTGACCCTGCTGCCCGTTCGGTAGAAGAGATCATTCTTTGCTATCCAGGATTCAAAGCTGTGATGGTCCATCGCCTAGCCCATCTCCTCTGGCAAGAAAGACTCCCTCTCCTCCCTAGGATTCTTTCTGAACTCGCTCACGCCAAAACGGGGTGTGACATTCATCCTGGTGCAACGATTGGGACGTCATTCTTCATTGACCACGCAACGGGTGTGGTCATCGGGGAAACCGCCGTCATTGGAGACCGTGTGCGTATCTATCAGGGAGTTACTCTTGGGGGTCGCTCCTATGAGAAAGATGCAGAGGGTGCCCTCCTTCGCGCTGGAAAACGCCATCCCACTGTGGAGGATGACTGCGTCATCTATGCGAACGCTACAATCCTAGGAGGCAACACGGTCTTGGGATCAAAATCAGTGGTGGGTGGAAATGTTTTTCTCACACACTCTGTTCCTGCTGGGAGCATCGTGAGTAGCCAAAAGACTCATCTAACAAGGTAACCAGGGTTAGGAAGGGTCAGGGTGGCGAGAGGCGGGCTCGAACCGCCGACACATGGATTTTCAGTCCACTGCTCTACCAACTGAGCTATCTCGCCAATTCGTCTCCAACCTAATCACAAGAACAATGCTCCAATGCCTTGCTCTCTAGCCCACTCAAGTTTCAAGATTGTCCGGGCGGGGCTGACGGGAATCGAACCCGCGACCTCTTCCTTGACAGGGAAGCATGCTAAACCGCTACACCACAGCCCCATCCCGGACGCTCGCCACACTCTAAGGTATGGTGGGCGATGCTGGACTTGAACCAGCGACCTCCCGCGTGTGAGGCGGGCGCTCTATCCAGCTGAGCTAATCACCCAACTCTAGGGATTCTATTCGGGATTTGCCTACAAGGCAAGGGTCAGAGAGCATGCCTTGGGACTTATGGGCTTTGCCACCTCTATCTATAGGCGCCTCACCGAGGATTTCCTATGGAAAACCAAACTAGAATCCCCCATTGCAGGGTGCCCCGTTCGTCTATCGGCTAGGACGTCACCCTTTCAAGGTGGAGAGAGGGGTTCGATTCCCCTACGGGGCAGAAGAGGGGCCATGGCGCAACGGTAGCGCAGCGGGCTTTTAACCCGTTGGTTGGGGGTTCGAATCCCTCTGGCCCCAAAGTTTCTCGTTGCCCCCCTACCCCTAGAGTTATTCAACTCAAGTAAATAGTCCTGAATATCCATGACTCTTCTAGAGTAGATTACCCAAGTGGTAATTGAGAGATTCGTGAAATGAGGCGGCGTCGTTAAGTTCGCCAAGCGAGCTCGTCCATGCCAGGACCTGTGCTTACGGCAACGATGGGGGCACCCACTTCCTCTTCAATAAAAGAACAATAGTCCTTTAAGCCTTGAGGAAGGGTCTCATAATCGGAACCACCAGAAAACGCCTCCCAACCTGGTACTTCCACATATTGTGGCTCTGCTTCGTCCCAAACGCGCGGGTCTTCGGGCAGCTGTCTATATTCTCTACCGCGCCAAAGCCAGCTTGTAGCGACTTTCAACGGCCCCATTCCTCCCAAAACATCCGCCTTGGTAAGAACGATCCCAGTAAACCCACAAAGCCTATGGGCATACCTCAACAACACCAAGTCCAACCAACCACAGTCTCTTGGCCTACCCGTGGTCGCTCCAAACTCTCCCCCCGCTTTTCTTACTCTTTCGTCCCAATCTGAATCCATCTTGGTGGGGAAGGGTCCTGCGCCTACCCTCGTAATGTACGCCTTGGCAATGCCATAAGTCTTATCAATCGCGGAAGGCGCAATACCCGTATTCACACAAGCCGAACCACTAATGGTATGGCTACTTGTAACGAAGGGATATGTGCCAAACCCTACATCCAACAGACAACCTTGAGCCCCTTCTAACAAGACGTTTTTTCCCTTGTCCAAGAGAGAGTGAATCGCTTCCATAGTGTCACCCACATAAGGGCGGATCATCTCCCTTGCCTTGGCCAGATCTTCCAGAAGCCGATCGGCGTCTAACCGCCGGGACGCTACCTTGCTATAGACACCATCTAAGACACCATTTGCTCGGTCTACGAAACCTTGTACCCGTCCAGGAAGATCGTCAGCAAAAAGATGTCCCACGCGCAATCCCCTTCGGGCTGTTCGATCGGTACTAGCCGGTCCAATACCGCGATAGGTGGTCCCAATCTTTCCTTCTCCCCGTCTCAACTCTTCCAATTTGTCAAACCAACGGTGGTGTGGCAACACAAGAAAAGCTTGAGGACTTACCAACAAGTCCAAAGGACCATTCTCTTGTTCAAGTTGGCCCATCTCTTCGGCAAGGAGTTCCAAATCCAACGCAACACCCCGAGCAATGACACTTCTTACACCTTTATGAAGAACGCCACAAGGGAGCAAATGGAATTTATACGCTGTTTCTCCTCTGTATACGGTATGTCCAGCGTTCGCCCCACCCTGAAACCGCACGACCATTTCGGCTCGCTCGGCAAGGTAGTCCACAATCTTTCCCTTTCCCTCGTCGCCCCATTGGGCTCCCACGACAACAGTGACGCCCATAGGGGGGATTGTAAGAGATAGCAGAAGTAGAATCTCCACTATGAAGAAGTATGCCCCCAAAGAGGAGCTCGTTGCCCTTAATCTAGAGGGAAAGATCGCCCATATGCGACAAGTGATGGAGGATGCCCTTCGCACATTCGGCAGCGACCGCGTCATCTTGGCTTGGACGGGTGGAAAAGATAGCACCCTTCTACTCTGGGTATTGAAAGAACTCTGCGAAACTGAAAACCTCCCTATGCCCCGTTCTCTGTTCATAAATGAAGGACATGTATTTGACGAAATTATGGACTTTGTAAAGGACTGGACAGAAAAACTGGGTTTAGATGTAGACCATGTCAAAAACGACGATGTCTACAACCTAGCTAAGGGGGTCATTGGTTCAACGATTCAAGTCGCAGACCTAGACGAACGGAACCAAAAAGAGATAGTTCGACTTAAGTATGAAAAGCCCTCATTCGTTTACGAAGCCGAGAGCTATATTGGGAACCACCTTATGAAAACAGTCGCTATGAATCGGTTTTTAGAAGGGGCAGGTGTGGATGCCGTGATAACGGGTATTCGATGGGACGAACAAGATGCACGGAAGAACGAAACGGAGTTTAGCCCCCGAAAGAACCCCGACCACACACGCATCCACCCCATCCTTCCCTTCGACGAGCGCGAAATATGGGATGCCCATTTCCACCTCAAAGTCCCTTTCTGCTCTCTTTACAGAGAAGGGTATCGCAGCTTGGGAGCTGCAGGCACCACCACAAAGACCACGGACACGCCCGCTTGGGAACAGGATCTGGAGGGCACAATAGAACGGGGAGGTCGCCGTCAGGATAAAGAGAATCTGATGGAACGCCTTCGCGATTTGGGCTACATGTAACCCAAGGGGTTCTAGGACTAGAATCGTTCGCATATGAGTCCACTTCTATTCGTTCTTTCTCTTGTTGCCCCTGTTTGGCAAGGGGAAGGACCTTTAGGTCCTGCCTTCTATGTGGACGCCGTTGAAGGCGCTTTTGCCCTTCCCCTTCCCGCCCAAGAAGAGCCCCAAGATGTTGTGGGTTGGACAGTTGTTCATGAGACAGCTTGGGTGCTTTTGGAGAATAAGAGCGTTCTGGGCTTGACATGGGATGGGGGTCCTCAGTGGTCTTACTTATCGGCAGAGGATGCCCCCACTCTTCAAACAGAATCGGGTGCCCCTCTTCTGTTTTCAACGACGTCTCCATTTCAAACCACCCTTCCAACCCGTTCGTGGTTCCCATGGGGGCTAACAACCTCGGCGGCAATTCCTCCCCGCCCCCCTGTTGAATACTTGATTTCCCCTTATGACCTGATTCATCTCTCTGTTTGGGATGGTTCCAAATCTCATCAAGCTGATATCCAAGTAGATGCCCACGGAGAGATTCAATTCCAGATGGTGAACATCAACGTTTCTGGTTTGACTGAAAAAGAGGCTGAATCCTCACTAAACGATGCCCTTTCTTCGTATTACTTGAACCCCCTGGCAGACCTTCGTGTAACCGGGAAAACCGAGTATCGGATTACGGTGTTAGGAGCTGTTCGACAACCCAGCAACCTGACGCGTCTTGAACCCTTTTCAGTCTTTGAAGCATTGGGCGAAGCTGGTGGTGCAGATACAGCGGGAGACATCTCACGAGTTACCCTTCTTTACCCCAATGGGGCTACCGAAGAATGGGATCTTTTTTCCCTTTTGGGGGATTCCGAAACACCGATTCAACTGATACCCGACGGCACTGTTCTATACATTCCATTCTTAGCGGACGACCCCCGTGTCGTTCACATTCTTGGAGAAGTCGCAGAACCGGGCTCTTTACGGTGGACTGCCGACATGACAATACTAGAGGGTCTTGCTGGGGCAAAAGGGACGAAAGTAACGGCAGATAACGATGCCCTTCTCCTGAGGGCAGATGGTTCTCAAGTCCTTGTCAATCTCCACCCCCAAGATGGAGACTTTGATCTTGAGCTTTACCCTGGTGATGCCCTAGTGGTCAAGATGGATTCCCTTTCGTCTTTTGGCACTGTTTTCAGGAAAATACAACCCTTCATCGCAGCGATTCTCTCCCCTCTCCAGATCATCGCTTTCGCCGACAATCTCTAGCCTTTTTCCTTGCGCCTTTTTTGGGTTGCTCTCCTTATCACCCTTCCCCTTCTGGCGGGGGAAAGGGAGGATTGGTCGATTCTTCAAGATAGTGGACTCCTTGATTCGGCACACCTCTTTTCTGGTCGTCCTACACCTGAAGAAAGAGTGAGGAGGCTGAATGAAGCAGCAGTCAGGTTAGATGATGCCACGCTCCTCCAACAACAAGCGTATGAACGGCTTTCTTCTGACCTCTCTTTCGTTGTCTTCCATCTCACCGAAAAAGACCCCAATCTTCTCCATAACGAAGGGAGAACTTGGCCTTCGGGACTCTCAATATCTACCGAACCCTCTATGGGGGGAGTATTCTCGTGGAAGCCTCGCCTCCTTCTGGGGTCTAAAACCGTAAAGCTCTCTATCCACGAGGGCACATGGCAACTGGGTCATGGTATTCGCCTTGAAATCGGGAGGTGGTCTGCCCAGTGGGGTCCAGGATTGGACGGGCTACTCCTTACCGACCACGCCCGACCCTTGGATGGATTGTGGATTCAAGATGAATCACCTAAGGAGTCCGTTTGGTTGCCCGCACTCTTAGGCACTTACCACCGTGAGTTCTTCCTGACGCGATTGGGAAAGGGACGAACAGTCCCTCGCCCTTGGCTTATGGGTATGGCGTTTTCGGCAAAGCCTAGCCCCCGATGGGAATGGGGGATTCACCGAACAGCGCTCTTTGGAGGTGCAGGACAGAGTATTGATTTTCTTCAGGTCCTTATTGGTTCAGGAGAAAACGACCCCTCTTCCTCCAGCCCAGGCGACCAAAAAGCGGGAGGTTTTATCAGGCATAGGTTTTCTTGGGGAAAAACATCGGGGGCTACTTACCTAGAAGCCGCCGGAGAAGATAGTGCAGGTGGCTTACCCAGTAAGTGGGCTTTTTTAGGAGGCCTCCATATTCCCAGCATCGGAGGAAGCAACTTTGGATTGCGGTTAGAGGCTACTAATACCCGCATCAGTCTTTCGGGTACACCTTGGTACACTCATAACACCTACCAAAGTGGTTATAACTATCACCTAGAACCTCTAGGAGCAAGAACAGGCTCGGATGGTCGTTCTCTGGGCATCCAACTCTCAGCCGCGACCGTTCGCGGGGCATGGGTAGGCAACCTTTACAGGTGGCATTCATACCTGTCAACCACAACACCAGAATCGGGGTGGCTAGGCTCTTTGGGTTGGGCATCCGAATCATATAAAGCGACGGTATCCTGCTCTCAAGTCGACAACCTAGGAAGCATCTCTACTCCCCAAGAGACGACTTGCCTTGCCTCGCTAAGTTGGCACTACTAAGAAATCCCCTCTCTTATCCAATCACTTTTTTCGATCGCCTCACTCTCTATGCGCTTGACCTCTCGCAAACTCTCTTTGACTTTCGTTACGGCGTCTTGTGGAGCGTTATCGATGAACCCCCTATTTGCCAACTGACCTTCTAGTCTAGAGATGCGATTCCTCGCCTCTTTGATCTCAAGACCTAGAACATTCAGCCTCTGCTCTGCATCCTTCCCCTCAATCCCTAACACCAACCTACCCAAATCGGTCTCAACCTCTATCCCCATCACTTCTTCTAGGGGCTTCACTCTTGCCAAATGGGCAAAGAGGTCCTTCCCTCTTTCCCAGCCCTGAAGTGAGAGCGGTGGGGGAGATTCGGGCGTCAATCCCAAAGCCCGTAGGGACTCTCGGTATGCCATCACAGAAGACCTTACTCGCCCAAACGCCGCCCCACCCTCTGTGTCAATCTTCTGGGGCCAGCTAGATAGAGCAACCAACCCCTCGCACTCCAATAATGTCCAAGCTTCTTCAGCGATGAAGGGGCAAAATGGTGAGAGTATTTTGAGGGTCTCTCCCATGACATGACGCAAGTTCACCGAAGCTTGAACAACACCTTCTCCCCTTAGCCTTCGTTTGATTGCTTCCAGATACCAATCACACAAGTCGTCCCAGAAGAATCGATACACCACCCGAATCGCTACTCTGACTTCCCGCTTCTGAAGCGCTTCGTCTACGCCTTCCAAAGCCTCGTTGAATCGAGAAGCAATCCAATCATCCTCTATCCGCTCTGACTCAAATAAGCCCGGACGAGCCGGCAAGGCGAGCCGTGTGGCATTCCATACCTTGTTCAAGAATCTTCTGCCCGTCACCACTTGGTCCTCACCAAAGGGAATCACTTCACTATGGGTATAGTTAAACAGCAAGGCAAAGCGAAGAGCATCTGCACCATCCTCTCCAATCACTTTCAAAGGGTCAACGACATTCCCCTTAGATTTACTCATCTTTGTGCCGCTCATGTCACAAATGAGCCCATGGAGAATAACCTCCCCAAAAGGAACTTCGCCCTCTAGCGCGATTCCCATAAGCGCCATCTTCAACACCCAGAAAAAGAGGATGTCATACCCCGTAACCAACAAGGTGGTCGGAAACTCCCCCGATTGCCTAGGGTCAATTTCAGGCCAACCAAACGACACTAGGGGCCACAGCGCACTACTAAACCAAGTATCTAGTACATCCTCCTCCTGAACCATATCTCTTGACCCACAACAGGGACAAGAATCGGGAGGCTCCTCTGCAACCACAGGCTTCTTGCAGCCCAGAAGACACCGCTCCATATCATTCCCTCGACACCGCCAAACAGGAAGTTGGTGGCCCCACCACAACTGGCGAGAAATACACCAATCACCCGCTACCTCCCACCAATCCCTATAGATCTTTTCCCAACGAGGTGGTAGGAAAGTCGGTTTTCCTTTCGCTAAGTGATCAAGAGCCTCTTTTCGGAATCGTTCCATGTTCAAGAACCATTGTTGCGACAGCCGCGGTTCAATCACCGCTCCTGACCGTTGGGAAATCCCCACAGCTGAAGTATGGGGCTTCTCGTCCACACATTGTCCTGCTTCTTTCAGCATCGCTACCACTTTTTCTCTAGCCATAGATACATCTAGCCCTTGCACCTCAATGGGTACACGATGATCCTTGACCATCTTGCCATCTGGGGTCAAGATATCTTCCATCGGCAAGTTATGCCTCAATCCAATCTCAAAATCTAAGGGGTCGTGGGCGGGTGTAACCTTCAATGCTCCCTCCCCAAACGCTCGATCTACCCCCTCGTCGGCGATAAGAGGAATCTCCTTCCCTATCAGAGGAATCTTGGCAGAAGCTCCTTGGGCTAGTAAGGATACAAATCTCTCATCCTTAGGATGGACAGCAATCGCTACATCAGCAAAGATCGTCTCTGGGCGTGTCGTCGCAATCCGTATCTCTCCACCTCCAACAAGCTGATAACTGAGCGTCCATAACAGCCCCTCTTTTTCAACGCGTTCAACCTCAATATCAGATAACGCCGTCTCTAGCCTTGTATCCCAGTTCACCAACCGCTTCCCTTCTTTGATAATCCCTCGGTCATAAAGGGCAACGAATGCTTTTCTTACACCACGGTTACACCTCTCATCCATGGTGAACCTCTCCCTTGGCCAGTAAGGAGTAACGCCCAACCTCTTGAGTTGCCCCACAATGCGGTCTCGGTGGTTCTCTTTCCATGCCCATGCCTTCTCCAATAGCTCCTGGCTTGAAAGGGATTTGGGATCGATACCTTCGGCATCCAATGCCCGCTCTAGGACCATCTGTGTGGCAATCCCTGCATGGTCTGTACCCGGAATCCAACGGACGCATTTTCCTCTAAGCCTTGCCCACCTGACAAGAACATCTTGGAGCGTATTATTTAAGGCATGCCCCAAATGAAGAACCCCCGTGACATTGGGGGGTGGAATCACCAGCGAGAAAGGATCTCCTTGGGATTGGGCATCAAAGAGGGGTACCTCGTCTTCCCATCGCAACAGCCACCGATCCTCCCTCTCCTTGGGATCGTACGCTCCTTTCATCAGGCTCCCTTCCTTTCCTCCCGCTCTATCACGGCGGGCAATACCCCACCTAGGATATTCTCCTTAGCCACGCGTACCTCTGCCCCTCTTGGCAAATGACCAAACTCAAACATGACGGGGTTCAAGATCCTCTCCACTACGGCGCGTAATCCTCGCGCCCCCGTTCCTCTTGATAACGCCTCTTCGGCAATACTGTCCAAGGCTCCAGGGGTAAATACCAACCCCAGACCTTCCAACGAAAAAAGATACTTATATTGGGAGATTAGAGCGTTCTTTGGCTGTGTCAGAATCAACTTGAGTTCTTCCTTTGTCAAAGAAATCGTCTCTTGAATCACTGGGACTCGCCCTACGAACTCGGGAATAAAACCATAAGAAGTCAAGTCTTCAGGCAATAACCCCAACTCTCCTTCCCCCTCTTCACCACTCTCTCCACCCCCAAACCCCAATCTTCTCTTGTCTTTCCTCCTGTCCACAATCTGCCCCAACCCGTCAAAAGCGCCCGCCAAAATAAAGAGGACATTCTCTGTATTGAAAGGAATCATCTCTTGCTGAGGATGTTTTCGCCCTCCCATAGGTGGCACATGTGCCACTGTTCCCTCTATGATTTTCAAGAGCGACTGTTGGACTCCTTCTCCGCTGACATCTCTGGTAATACTTGGGTTATCCCCTTCTTTCCTAGCCAACTTATCGACCTCATCAAGGTAAACAATCCCATTCTCTGCCCAAGCCTGGTCTTCGCCAGCGGCACGGTATAACGAAAGGAGAATGTTCTCAACATCTTCTCCCACATAGCCTGCCTCAGTGAGTGCTGTAGCATCACACACCGCAAAGGGGATATTGAGTATTTTGGCTAGTGTTCGAGCCAACAATGTCTTTCCACTTCCACTAGGACCTATCAAGAAGAGATTGCTTTTTTCAAGGACGACGCCTTGGGGGTCTTTCTCGGAGAGAATTCGGCGATAATGCATATACACTGCTACCGCAATCCCTCGCTTGGCATCCTCCTGCCCCACCACCCATTGGTCCAACTGATCCTTTATGTCTCGGGGTGTGGGTAATCGAAGCGTCTTCTTACCACCCCCGCCCTCAGGGGGAATACCCTCATCCATCAGGAACTCAAGACGCGGTCAATCACACCGTACGCCTTTGCCTCAGAGGCTGTCATCCAATGGTTCCTATCTGTATCTTTGGCAATCCTCTTGATCGTCTTCTTTGTTGCCTTGGCAAGTAATCCGTCTAGTGTAGCCTTCACTTTCAGAATCTCTTTCGCCTCAATCTCAATATCCGTTGCCTGCCCACTAACACCCCCCATCGGTTGATGAATCATCACTTTGGCATGGGGTAAAGAAGAACGCCTCCCTTTTTCGCCACAAGCCAACAGGACAGCACCCATGGAAGCCGCCAACCCTACAGAAGTGGTAGCGACTCTGGGTTTGACCAGATTCATCGTATCTAGGATAGCGAGCCCCGCAGTCACTTCGCCGCCAGGACTGTTGATGTACAACTCAATGTCTTTGGTGGGGTCTTCTCTCTCTAGGAACAACATCTGGGCGACTACGAGATTTGCCATGTGGGTTTCTATGGGGCCATGAATAAAGATAATCCGCTCTCGTAAAAGCCTAGAGTAGATATCGAATGCTCGCTCGCCCCTTGCTGTCTGCTCTACCACCATCGGAATCAAGGACATCACTTACCTCCCTTTCGGTCCATAATCTCTCGCACCAGCCGTCGACGGGTCTTTTGCCTGCGCAGGTTCCGTGCTACTTTTCCTATCTCTCCCCGTTTCCTTGCTTCAGATACGATCTTCTTTAGGGGGCGTCGGACACGCCTAGCTACATCTTGGTAAAACATCTGAAGATCTTCCTCTGTCACTTCGATCGCCCTTTCATCAGCAACCGCATCTAGGATGAGGTTCGAGGCAACTCCTTTCATCACATCCTCCTCTACACTTTCCCACCACTCTTCCTCTTCGGGTGCTTCTTCCCCTGCCCTATCCGCTTCTTCTAGAACCCTAAGCCAAGCCTCTTCTTTTTCTTGAGCTACTAAGGTTGGTGGGGGTACATAACGACGATTCAATGCCCAAAAAGCATCCGGCAAACCTGCCATTCCTTTTTCCATGGATTCTTCTTCCCTCGTTACCCCTAAGTGCTCTCTTAGCCTCTTCTCAAAAGAGGCGGCATCCCCAAACCCATACCTCTGAGACATCTCTTCCCTCGTTGGGCGAATTTCTCGAAAAGCAGAAACGACTTCAACTTTGACATCCACCATCTTTCCAGCCAACTCTGGTCGGGGGTAGGTCTCGGAGAACTTCGTTTTGAACACCAAGCCATCCCCCTCCTTTGCACCCACCACCTTTCCCAAGAAGGCTGTTGATGGCAGGAGTTGTTCTCTAGCCTCAAACCCCCTCTCTACCTCTTCTTCCTCTTCTCCGGATTTGAAGAGACCCTTCAGCCTAAGGAAATCCCCCTCTTCCACAAGAGTGACAGGCACCATCTCTGTTGATTCTTCAATCAACCTAGAAATCTCATCCTTTACATCCGCATCTTTCACGGGCTTGGGCAACTCAAAATCTACCTTGAGCCTCTTTATCTTCCGCAAGTCAAACGGGGGCACCGCCTCAAGTATCGCCGTGATTTGAACCCCCCCACGCCACGGCTTGTTGGTTAGCTCCTCTAGCCGTACAGCGGTTACGCCCTTTTTTTCTAGTATCTCCTCGGCATGCTTTTCCCAAATTTGTGAGGACAGCTCTTCGCGAAGTCCTTCCTCGTTGATCATCTTCTGGACCATCTCAACGGGCACTTTTCCCTTCCTAAATCCATCTAACCGAATCGTCTTTGCTAACTCCTTTACAGCCCCAGCTTTTTCGGATTCAAAATCCTGACGACCCATGCGAAGCACAATGCGCACCTTAGTAGGCGATAGGCGCTTGAGTGAATTAGTTATCTTCATTCGTATTTAAAATGTCCTAAGCGGAAGAGGGGATTCGAACCCCCGACCCTCACGTTGGCAACGTGATGCTCTACCACTGAGCTACTTCCGCAAACACTGAGCCGTGAGGGACTCGAACCCCCAACACGCGGGTTAAGAGCCCGCTGCTCTGCCAGTTGAGCTAACGGCCCAAACATCGGTGCATTCTATCAGTCTTCCACTTCTCCAACCCGCGTGTTGTCACACGGGGCGTCCTACGGACGCTTGTCGGATTCCTTCCGGATAAGCGATGCCCGCGCTTTGCCCCCCTTCCCTTCTACGAATAATCCACAAACTCCGTTCGCGTAACTTCTTGAAGGGAAGGGGAAACCACCTGCGGTTTCTGGCATCGCTTACCTCTCCAACACCCCTCGGAAAAGAGCCCGCTGCTCTG
>JACNFQ010000037.1 GCA_014384545.1 bacterium
GTTCAGATGGTCGTGGTGATCCTTACCCCCGCTGTTTACTCTGCCACGAAGGCATAATAGGCGTTTTCGAATCGATAGTAACTTCGGGAGAATGGGAAGAGGTGCTCTACATTACGGGTGGGCAAAGGGAAGCATATGCACTATCAAACCTTCAGGAGTTCTTTTCAGAGATAAGCGAAGCTTGGTGGGGCGTGAATGATTTCTATCCCTTCGTTCGCGGCGAAGTAATCACTGCGTTTCCAGAGGTCGCGGCACTGATGGATTCGGTGTGGTCAGTTGAATAATCCACTATTCTTTCGTTTGGATCTGTAATTCGCCGCTGGTGGAGAGGAAGACAACTGATCAGTATTCCCTTTGAATCCCTCTAATCTTGGGCCTTAGGCATCAGACATTTTTCAGGGTGAAATCGCTTTCGTCGTTTAGTTTCCAGTTCCCATTAGGGACAGTTTCGTCGTGGATAAGGCGGTATTGGTTGGGGGTATTGATTATGTACATCCAGCAGATTTCCTCCCCCACACGCGTAGGTTTGCGGGTATAGAAATGACCATTCCCTTCAAGTCGATCTAGTTGGGCAAGGGTTCTTCCATTGACAGCATAAACTTCACCCTTGATGGAATCTGTTCCCCCCAAGGCAACGGCGGGGAATGCACCTAGGTTGAACATGGTGTACTTTTTTAGTGAAGTCTCTCCCTTTCCCACAAACTGCGAGTCGTTCAACAACCCGTCATTGATGAATCCTTTCTTTAGGGAGCCATAGACGAAGACCTTGTGCAGTAAACGCCTAGCTCTATTCTTGAGGTTGTCCATTACTGGCGCTCTACAATTTGTGCGGATAGGGAAAGAACTTCGTTCTTATGCATCAAGCCAGAAAGAGCCAACGCCTTAGGGTGTCTGGGGGTAGGGAGACCAATAGGGGGTTGCTGTATGCTGGTATTAAACCTATTGGGCACACCCATTGAATCACCCAAAACGACATGGGCACGGATGTCAAACCCCAAACCAACACTGGGGCGGACCTCTGCCTTAGCAAGCAGGGGCCTAAGCCGTGTAAGGGGGCTTGATTCGGGACGAGGGCGGCCACGGTAGATTGTAGGTATGGCAAGATCCAATGCCAAGGTCTCGACCCACCGCTCCTTTACGCGAGAGGCATCTTCAAGACAGCCTACGATCTCCACAACTTTCCACTTGCCCTCAATAGCAAGCGCATAACCTACAGCACCATCCATCACACGCGCAACCTGTTCTCTTGTTTCAGAAACGGGATGGCGACGGCGTGCCCCCTCCATCACTTCATCCAAGTCGCTTGTCCCTGAATGGACGCCCATGCGTCGTGCCTCTAGAGAGACGCTATCCCACACATCACCCTGGTTAGAGTGCCACCCGCCCTGTGCTGCCGATTGGGAGACACCCATCTTAGCCGTCCCCTTCACAAAACGACTGACCATTCTGGTGGATAGACCGAAATCCCTCCGACGGGAACGCCCCCACCTTCCGCTCTCAACACAGCTGACAGGAATCGCCAAGTCCTCACCGGCCTTAGATAGGAATGCGGTGTTCAAGAGACGATTCTGCTTAGCACCTACTAACATCTCGCCCTCTAACCCTAAGACATCAAGTGGCAGGCTGTTCTTAAACAGCAGGGTAGGGACACTACCACTCTCGCTAATCTCTTCTACCTTTGCACCCCGTTCTAGCGCCTCACCCAAGGTGATATGGAGTCGATCGCTTCGACCACCTTCGCACATCAGCGGGAGAACCACCCCCCCGTTTACCTGGACTTCCTCGCCCAAAACGAGTTGATCTAGGAACCCCTCCATACCCTTACGGGTTTCGTTTCTTACAGCTTCTGTAACAGTCACAGCACACCTCCTATTCTTTGTTTTAAGTCTCTATTTGGGGCCGGGGCACCACACCCCGGATCCCCTGACACATTGAGGGGGTTAGGTTAGCCCCAGCCCTCCTCGGTGGCATCGTCATTGGGCGCGTCCACACGATGGTCGCGCCGTTGAAAAAGCCGCCCTAGAGACATCAAATCTCTAAGGAGGCTCTCTGGAAAATCATCAGCATGGTTCTGGGGTAGGGTGACGGTGATATGTCCCGGAAAGTTGAAGGTCTCCATCGCTCGCCCCCGCCCTCGCCCCCAACCACCGATGGGCTCACTACGAAGGTGCCCGTCTCTTAGTTCCTTGAACTCTATCAACCTAGCCGTGGGGTAAAGACACCCATAACAGGCCTCCACATCCCCATCCCTAGGTGGCCAACCCAAACCTAAGCATCTTCGTTGCGCCTTGCTAAGCCCACCGTTTCGACTCACACCACGTTGGTGCCACGAGGGGGTAAACACCATCTCTTCAGGGTAGGAAGTCATCCTCAGATGTTCCGGTTCGGGCATTGAAGACCTCATGGAGTGTCCCACATTCTCTGGCAAACGGCTAGAAAAAGGGGCATTATCCCGATCACTAGAAAATGAAGAACTGCCCAAAGAGCGAACAGCAATATCTAACAACCCCTCTTTTTGGAGCTTCTTCCTAATCTCCATAAGACCTAAGCCCTCTTCGCGAAGGTCAAGGATGCGGTTGATGATATCCCAATGACGGTAAGTGAAACCTCCAGCAAAACCTGTTTCCGCAGTGCGCTGCGCTTTGGGAACCAACCCTTTCTGTTGCCAAGACACGATCGTTCTAGGGCTCACTTTGGCACTGGGTCGCTCTAGACGCAACTGATCCACAACCCACTCTAACGAGCGGCCATCTTCAGGAAAGTCTCTTTGTCCCACATTGGTTATTCTACACTTGCTACACGCATAAGTTTACGCACTTCGCCTGAAATGGGCACTTTCGTTCGTTTACCTCTGGTATATTTCCCACAAAGAACGAAACGAATTAGATAAAGTGCGTGCAATAGTGCGTTTACAGAAACTCAGGGGGGGAACCGGGGAGGTTCTCTATCTCGCTGGCTGAAAGAAAAGATTCGGCGAGTGGTTCCATCGCTTGAAGCCATGCCTTATCGGGCATCGTGCGCACGTTATGAAGAAGGATCCGTAAGGACTCTTCGGTCGGGTTTAGTTCGCCTTCCATAAAGCGTTGGTCCAATAGGGTGATTACCTGTTCATGTATTTCGTTGGCGCGTTCCATAGAGTGGTTATCCATCATGTAAGGTCTTGTTGATAATTGTATGGGGTGTATGGGGTCGCTACCCGCAGTAACGCCTTCCCCCGATGGAACGCTCTAGGATGGCGATTATGCCCGCTAATCCCACCCCATCCACGGGCTACCTTGCCCTGCTAAAAGGGAACAGCGACTTTAGGAAAGTCTGGGTCGCTTGGGCACTTAGCCTATTTGGCGATTGGTTCAATATGCTAGCCACCGCTACCCTACTTACCCGCCTGACGGATAGCGGTGCCGCCATTGGGGGGCTGTTCGTGGTAAGGATGTTGGCACCCAGTTTGGTAAGCCCTCTTGCAGGTGTCCTTTCTGACCGCGTTTCTCGCCGCCATATCCTTATCGCCACCGACCTTCTGAGAAGCGTGGTGGTTTTGGGGTTTTTGCTCGTTCGCGATCCCTCTCAGATATGGCTCCTTTATACACTTACCTTCATCCAAATGGCCCTATCAGGCATTGCCTACCCCGCCCAGCGCTCTATCCTGCCGGACATCTGCTCTAAAGAGGAATTAGGGGCGGCAAATGCCCTAAATTCCGCTACATGGAGTATCATGTTTGCCCTAGGCACTGCCTTGGGAGGCTTTGCAACTGGTGCTTGGGGCACATCCCCTAACTTCATCATCGATTGTGGTACATTTCTTCTGTCGGCAGCGATTCTCAAGAGCCTTTACTTTAGGAAGGGTGCTGCGGAAACAGCGCCTTCACAGAGTGGATTTGCCGACTTTAAGAAGGGGCTTCGCTATCTGAAAGACCATACCGATATACTCGTTGTCGTCTTGGTCAAAACCTCTTTTTCACTCTTTGTGGTGGGTGCGTTCAATGTAGCTAAAGTTGCCATTGCAGACAGGGTCTTTCCCTCTTCCAATGGGGGTGGCACCAATCTCGGGCTTCTCTACGGAGCGATGGGTTTAGGTACCGCATTGGGGCCTATTCTTTGGCGAATCTGGACAAGAGACAACGAACGAAAAATGCGCATCGCTATCGCCGTGAGTTACATCGTTGCTGCAGGCGGGCTATATACCGCCAGTACTCTCTCCTCTTTAGGTGTTGTCGCCTTGGGTAGCACGCTTCGGGGCATCGGTGCAGCGACAGGTTGGGTCTTTAGTACGCAAATCCTCCTTCACAAACTGCCCGATGGTGTTCGAGGACGAGTCTTTAGTAGTGAGTTTGCCCTTCTTACCCTTGCAAATGCAGCGAGTGCCTATATGGGCGGACAACTCGTAGACACCATGGGTCCCGAGGGCCTTTTGAGAGTCCAATCACTCCTCGTCCTCATCCCCTTGGGATTCTGGATCTGGTGGAACGGGCGCACTTTTCGCACCCATGCCCCCCTGTAGGATTTCTGTATGGGCCTGCCACTAGCGTTCTTTCTCTTCCTTTCCCCCCCATCGATTCTTTGCCAAGAGGCTGGCGCACAACTTGCCCCTCTTCTGCAGCGGGCAGAGGGCGAAATCTCCAGCGACATCCCCTCTGATGGCGGCTCCGCTGTTTGGTGGCAAGAGGTTGCCCTTTCGCGCCACCTTCTCGTTCAACCCTGGGACGCCCTTTGGGCAAGTCTGCGAGGGCTTGAGGAGGAGTGGACACCAAGGGGTAGTATCCATACAGGCATCTACCTATACTGGATGGATGGATTTGAAGAGAGTGCCGAATCGTTCCTGAGATGTGGGCTCACAGAAGGGGAGGAATCGATGGAAGCCCGCGAAACCCTTGCCTTGCTCCTAACCAAAGCAGGAAGAAACAGAGAGGCACTTCTGGAGATTCGTGCAGCTCGTGCGCTGGCCCCCAACGATCAAACTTTGGCGCTTGTAGAAGAGATGATTCAAACGGGGGAACGACCCTACGGCACTTTGGATATCTCGCGGTTGGATGCGTGTCACAAGGAGGTTTTCGAAACGTTGGACCACTTGGCGAATAATGGTCGCCTTCTGGGGCAACATCTGGGTCAATGGGATGATAATTACAACGCTTCTTTTCTTTGGGAGAGTTTTTCCTTTGACGGCATTAGAGAATCTTGGGTGGAAACTCGAGAATTAGCGATGCTCTCCTATAGTGAGTATTTGGATCGTTTTATTCGTCCCTTTGCCATCCCTGAAGAGATGGACCTTGATCTGAAACAAGCGCACCTTGCCTTCCGTCAATCCACTTTCAATCATGGCATTAGGAGTTGCATTGAGGCGATCGGTCTTGCCCTCCTCTTTGAAACGAAACACCAAACCACCTCTTCGGGCACAATCGATGCATTCTGGGCCGAAGCTATTGGAGCCAAACCAGGCGACACAACAGGCCTAAACGAAGACCTTTGGGAAGAGCACAATCTGAAACGGATCGAGATACAGGCTGAAGGTGATAGGAGATTTGTCGCTTGTGATAATGCACCATGCATGCGCGCCTCTAAAGTTCAGGAGTGCCAAAGCCAAGGTGCAGAACTGGCCCGCCTTAGGGCTGTATTGGATCTGAGACATTCGAAAGCCTCTTTGGGCATCGACAAAGCACGCGAAAACCTCCTTTCTTATTACTTTAGTTTGGCTGAATGGGGAGGTTCATTTGCCGTTCGCTGGATTCCCGAAATGGTAGCCGATGCCGCCTTCCTAAATCTTCCCAACAGCCATCCCCTTTCCATCTATAGTGTGTTGGAATTGCCTCAGAAGCTGGGTTGGCAAGAATGGGGACAAGGATCTCAGTCTTGGAGATTGGTAGAGGAGTTTCTAGACCAACGAGAGGTTGAGCTCTCTTTAGCCACCCCAGAAGCAAATGACTACATACGTAAGCGTGTCGCTGAGAACGCGGCAACCTGTGCGGCTGCTGTAGAGTCGCTTGAAGCATTAAGTCGAGAACCTACCGACTGGGACTCGCACTGGGGGGGGTTTGATTGGAGCCCTCGGTGCGATGCCAAACTAGACGGGCTAACTGTAAGCGTCGGTTGGACTGGTGTCTCGCTTGGGTTTAGCCTACCAGGAACGATCTCGCCTTCTGTGGGCGCTACTGCTGAATACCGCAGCCGACGGATTGAGACAACGATGGGAGCAGGTCTATCCTCTCAAGGCGGTGCACTCTCGCTCTCCCCCTCTGCCTTCGGGGACAATCCTTCCCTCAAAGAGAGTGGGGGGTTAACGGGGGCGTTGTTTTTGGGTTCTCCTACACCCATTCAAGTCGGGCTAGAGCTCAGTGGCGAAGTTCGGCTTGTTCGCCATGTGGGATCCCAAACCACCTCTGTTTTGGCCACTGTTCGACCCGGTTTGGGGGTAAGGATGGCTAAGGGAGCCGTAGAGGCCACTTGCTCGCTTGGAACGTCCACGATGTCGTGGACGCCGCGTGCAGGCACCAAACGATAGATGTGCTTGATTGTCGTTGCTGTGGGTGTGCTGGAAGAGAGCCCCTTAGCCCTAGCTTCAAACAGAGAAGAGAGCCCAACGCGCCCTGGAACTCCACCCTTCGTCTGGGAGCGCCCTTTCTCCCACATCTTCGCAGGACGAGACCCCTTAGGAGGTGGCACTTGGCTAGGGGTAGGGAAGGGTGGGGGGAAGGGTAAAGAGTTGGTCGTCGCCCTCACCAACCGACCCTACGACCCCCAACCCGCCGAAAGGAGCCGGGGGCTCCTTGTTCGGGATCTCTTGGGAGAGGAGTCTGCCGCCTCGGCTGCCACCGCTGCCCAGACGGCGTTTAACTCCACCCATTACGACGGTTGCAATCTGGTATTGGCAGACCGAGAAACGACTTGGATCGCCGATTCCGTATCGGGGGCAACCAAACAACTAGGGGTAGGGATCCACCTCATTGGGTTGGGGGAGGCGAATGATCCAAAAGACAAGCGATTCAAGAAGGTGAGAAAAGTCATGGAAGCGTATCCGCTTTGTACAGCGGATGATTGGATTACCCACATTCCTGTCCTGCTAAGCGACCATGGAATAGAGAGTATCTGTAGGTGTCAGGCTGAAGGACGACCCACGATTTCTGCGGATGTGCTGACATTGGGTAAGCAAGGCGTGCAATGGGTCCATGCCCAAGGTCCCCCATGCTCTACGAAGTGGGAAAAGGTAGGGAGTACTACCCCTTAAGAGATTCGGCAGCTTGGGCAGCTGTAGCGATAAGGGCATCCACCGCTTTGGCACCACCCTCGGATTCGCTATAGATGCGCAGAAGGGGCTCGGTTCCACTGGCTCGCACCATCACCCAACCACCCTTCACGCGCACTTTGACACCATCAAGAGTATTCGCAGCGTCTTCCTTGACCCCCAACGCTTTCGTAAGTGCTTTGGCAAACGCTGGGGTATCGGCTCGTAATCGCTGGGCTACTTCGGGTTCTACTTTTTGATCGCGTCGTTCATAGAAAAAGTCTCCATATTTCTTGCGGAAGGTCTTTCGAAGGGCAAAAAGAGGCTTTCGTTCTCGTGCCAACATGCGTAAGAGGAATAGAGCACCCAGCAAGCCATCTCGTTCGGGGAGATGGAAACCCATCCCAATACCCCCACTCTCTTCCCCTGCGACTATCGATTCGCCGCTGAGCAAAAACTGAGAGAGATGTTTGAAGCCCACAGGTGTTTCAATAAGGGGAACATCGTGTGCTTCAGCCACCCGAGCCAACCAGTCGCTGGTAGGTAGCGACTTAGCAATGCCCCCCTTTTCAACACCCTCGGGGGGGTTAAGGAGAACCTCATCCGCGATAATTCCAAAGACCTCTTGAGGCCAAAGAAGATCTCCCCTCTCATCACAGACTGCCAAGCGGTCGCCATCACCATCAAAAGCCAATCCCACCGTTTTTCCCGCGCGAAGAACGCCCTCTGACAAGCCCTCTAGATTGCGGGGAATCGGCTCGGGGCTTCCCCCCCCAAATCCAGGCTCTTCAAAGTCTCGAATGCCTGTTATGGCAAGCCGCCCTTCGCCCAAGCCCATCTTTTGTGGCACACCGATTTGAGCACCGTGCATATAGTCAATCAATACACGCAATGGGCTCTCTTTTAAGGACTCAAGATCTATCCATTTCTCAAGGGCATCTTGGTAATGGGCAATGAAGTCATCTGTTTCGTGAGGGAGCAACCGGGTGGTATCTGAAGAAGGGTATTCTGTGGGAATCTCAGCCACAATCTCCTCTACAAGAGTTTGCCCCATTGGGTTTCCATTAGATGCCCGCAACTTGACCCCCAAGTAGGAATAAGGATTATGACTCGCTGTCAACATCACACCCACATCTCCATCAAGTTCTCTTGTAGCAATACATAGAGCTGGAGTCGGGCTTACACCCCTAGACAGAGTCACATGGCACTTCTCTGCAAGGAGCGCCTCTGTAGCGATACGGGCAAACTCGCGGGCTTGAAATCGTGTATCGTGCCCCACCACAACCCTTGCCCTTCGAGATGAAATATCATTCATCCGTCGCCCCACTGCAGACATCAACCTACGGAGGCTATCCTCGGTAAACCCGAACCCGATTTGGGCACGCCAACCATCGGTCCCAAAACGGATTTCTTCGCTCATTTCGCCCCCTCCAGAAAGGTATTTGCCAAACGACGAATCCTACCAAGCCTAGGGCTTCCCACCCAAGAGTTGTCTAGCCGCTCCAAAGTCAACAATCTATCAACTGTCTGCTGGGGATTAGAGGCATAAGTGCTTTCAGCCCATCCCAACACCTTCGTTCCCATCCATCGCAACGCCCAGGGCTCCAGTTCCCCAGCCAAAGAGACGATCTCCGGTGGCGCCAAAGGCGAGCCACAAACCAACACCATCCAAAGATCCCAAGCCTCTCCTCCATCTTCTACACCCAACAGCAAGGGGCAGGATTCGCTTTCGGGCAATAAGCTTGTAGAGGTGCTCCAGAGGCGTTCGGGAAAGACCTGCCGCCACTGAGGAAGCCAAGATATTGAGAGACGCCGACTAGGGGAAAGCCCCGGTTCGAAAGGTCCCAATTGCTCCAAGAGATTCACTTCTTGGTCAGGGTCCCAGTACGATCGGGATGAAAGGGCAGCGCCTTTCCAAGCATCATCGGGGGCTGAATCCCAACCTAGGTGCCAAATCGTCCGTGCAACCGTCAAATCGTCATGCGCTCTTTGGCGTGAAGCCGTCAGAGCAGATCCTGTTATTTCTGATGGTTGAAACGGACTCCGATTTAACCATTCCCAAGCCTCTTCCCAATCCACAAGAGAATCGGTTTTCCAGAAGCCTCCAAGAGCAATTGACGAAACCAACAATTCGAAGTATCTACCCCCTGGTCGGTTCAGCTTGGGGTCTTCATTGCGAACCATGGAGATATACTTCTCCCAAGGCGATTCACTATTGATTGCTGTTTGCCACCTCACGAGGCACGCTTCTCGAAACCGGGGTTGAGCGGCATAGAGGCGTTCAGAGTCCCGGCGGGCCCGCTGGGGCACATCTAATCCTTCAAGATAAAGGCCCCACTCGCTCAAGGCATCTTCGGGCGGCTTGCCGAACGCTTCCTCCCAATCCGCGTTCGCGTATAGAGCAAGAAAAGCCTCCTTCCCCCGGCTTTGTAAGAGGTACCCCATCAACCCCCCCGAACGCTTGTACGATGTGCGAAAATTCCCCGTCCAGAAAGCGAGGCCGCCCAAGACTTCAGTGGGCGCTTCTTGCGCCCTCTTGGCAAAGGCTACATGTGCCCATTGCCCTTCATCCGTATCCGTAAACTCTGCCAAAGCAACCGCTGCCCCCTCCACAATCGTGGTACTCCAGGGCACTCGGAATGGCCAGGGGCCTTTGGAGGCGAGGATGGCGTGAACCATCTCGTGGGAGAGGTGGGGAATAGAGGGTCGCAAGCTAGACATATGGATCGTTCCTTGCCACGGTTTGACAAAATCAACCCTATTTACACCCGTCCAAAAAAGCTGTTCACCCTCCTCCAGCAATAGATGAAGGGTTAGGGGTCGTTCAACCCCTAATCCCAACTTTTCGCGGTGCTCCCTAGCCAACGTAGCTGCCACCATAGCAAGCCTTTGGACATCTCCCACTTTTTCGGGGTGACGCAGGGACCACCCCTTCGCTGTTGTTACGACGATTTCGGGCTGATTGGCAGGCCATACAGCGACCGTTTCGCGGCTCGCTCTAAAGAGAATCCCTACCCCCCCGCCAAAAGGGTCTCCCAATAACATCCACGCCAAAACAGCAAACGCTTGACCACGCGCTACCCGTCGCTTCTTTGCGCCTGACAGATCTTCCCGCCAAATACGAAGAGCTGCCCAGATAAGAACGCCCCATGCAAAGAGAATCGCTTCTGTTCCCTCCCCCCCCTCCCCACTAGAAAAGTGGAAAGAGAGTTTTCCCGTAACAGGATGGTAGGGTGCCATTCGGGGCCCCAGCAACACCTGCGCACCCGAAAACAACCCCGTCCAAAGAACGAATGTCCACAACCTCTTACACGCACGCTTCACACCCCCTTTTCCCACCGCACCCAAGACAGCTCCAAGAAGGATTCCTGGGAGAGGTGCCCATAGGAAGTTGATCCTCATCCCCGTAGGGAGAGGAGGGCACCATGTCGTCAAACTAGGGAGAATAACTAGAGAGATCATGAGAGGGAAGATCAGAAGAAAACCACGGAACAATCCGCTCTTGAACCGTGCGCGACGATTCCCTTTCTCCTTTCCAGCAAGAACTCCTGCGACGAGAAATCCCACCAGTGAGAGAATGATGGACCACTCTGGAACGGGCCCCCTCATCATTCCCACAGGTAAAAGGAGGAGGAGGGGGGCGATACCTAATCCCACCATCAACCACCCCCATTGTCCACACTTTGGCATCCTCATAAAGGTATGATAGACCCTATGAGCATTCAAAAGAAAGCGATGGAACTAGGGATTGAGATTGGTAAGAGCCAAGAATTCAAGGCAGCACGCCGTGCCGAAGAATCTTTGGGCACTGAAGATGACCTCCGCGGACATATGGGAGAAATGCAGGCGCTCCAAGACCAAGCGATGGGCATTCGTTCTCGTGGCAACCAAGTGCCCGAAGAGATGGTCAAGAAGATGGAAGGGCTTCAGATGAAGATCGAAGCGAATACGAAATATCAACAGTTCATTGCAACTCAAACCAATCTTCAGAAAGTCATGGAATCGGTCAACAAAACAATTGGCGAGGGCATGGAGAAGGGTCTAGACAAGAAGATCATCACTCTCTGATGAATCGGTTTCTACCCCTGCTCCTTCTCCCTTTCGCGGCTTGCTTGAAGTTCGCCAAAGAAGAGAAGGTTGAATTTGATCTAGATACGATCCAAGTTTCCTCGCTTGTAATCAGTCGGTCTGTGGTCGCGTATGGGAGCCTCTCTCCCCTGACCCAAGTCGAGATAAAGAGTGAGGCTTCGGGCTTGGTAGCGACGATGGATGTAGAGGTGGGCGATCGGGTTGAAGCGGGGCAGATCATTGTCAGCCTTGACCGCGAAATCCTAGAAAGTCGCTTCCGTCAGCAAGAAGCCGTTCTGCTTCAAACTGAAGCAAGCTTGGGAACAGCCCAGATTGAACTAGAAGCATCCGAACGCGATTTGACCAAACTTCAACGGTTGGTGGATGAGGGGTATGGCACCGTTGACGAGTTGGCTCGTGCCCAAGACCGATTGGAACGAGCCCACCTTTCAGTGGCATCTGCACAAGCGAGTAAGGACCAATCTGCGGAATCGGTCTCCTCGGCACAAGATGATTTGGACAATGCTACCATTCCTTCCCCACGAAACGGTGTTATCTTAGCGGTCTATGTAGAAGAAGGCTCTGCAGTCGCATCTGCTACAAGTGGTTTGGGGAACGGCACCCCCATTGCTTTGGTGGGGGATATGACGGTCATGAAGTTCTTGGGCTTGGTGGACGAAACCGAGATTGGGAAACTCCAAGATGAAATGGAAGCGAATGTCAATGTCCAAAGCTATCCCGAAGATTCATTCCCTGGAACGCTCCAACGGATCTACCCCATGGGGCAGAACCAAGGAGGTGTCGTAAGTTATCAGGTAGAGATTCGGATTCCTAACCCCGACCGAACCCTTTTGCCAGGGATGACGGCAGAAGCTCGCTTCATTACCAGTTCTGAAGAGATGATGGGACTACCCGACTCTGCCTTGGTCTTTGAAGAAGACAAGGCTTTTGTTTGGGTGATGCGAGCTCCCGAAGATGACCCCGAAGGGGAACCCGTACCTAAGAAGGTCAAAGTGGAGATTGGGTTTATTGGGGATGAGGCCGTAGAGATTCTCTCGGGTGTAGAAGCGGGAGAGTTTGTGGTGGACAGACCAGGCACAGAGATGGATGCACTTTCTCCTGTCAAAGTCCGCATGAGCCGTCGCCGGCATTGATTCAACTCCAAGGCATTTCAAAGGTTTACCAAACCGGGAAGGTCTCCTTTGAGGCTCTTAAAGGAGTAGATGTCACCATTCATGAAGGGGAATCGGTCGCCATTACGGGTCCGTCTGGTTCAGGCAAGAGCACCCTGATGCATATCATCGGTCTCTTAGATAAGCCGACGCAAGGCACCTATCACTTGGACGACAAGGATGTGAGTCAACTGAAGGCAAACCAGTTGGCAAAGATTAGGAATGAGAAGATAGGGTTTGTCTTCCAGAGTTTTCATCTTCTTTCGGGCGCTCGTGCTTGGGAAAATGTCGCCTTGCCCCTGATTTACGGGGGGGTAAAAGGGGCATCCAGAAAGGAACGCGCAATTGATTCCCTCAAAGAAGTCGGGTTGGGTCCTTGGGCTCTCCACAAGAGCAACGAACTGAGTGGTGGACAGATGCAGAGAGTCGCTGTCGCGCGTGCTTTGGTTTCCAAGCCACGTCTCCTTTTGGCGGACGAACCGACGGGGAACTTGGATAGTAAGACCAGTGCGGAAATCCTTAAGTTGCTTGATGATCAACGGGCAGACGGCACCACACTAATCATCGTCACACACGATCACGAAGTCGCCGACCAATGTGGTCGAACAATCCACCTCTTAGACGGAAGAGTCGTCTGATGTTGTTTGAGAACATTCGCTTTGCGATGCGAGCGGTCTTCCAGAACCCCCTACGGAGCATTCTGACCCTTATAGGCATCACCTTTGGTGTCGCTGCAGTCGTTATCGTTTCTGGTGTGGGAGAGGGTTTTAGGAAGAATTTTGAAGAAGGTATGGGTGAACTGGGTACAAACCTTCTCTTGACAGGTCCTGGCCGTATGGAGGAAGGAGCCCTA
>JACNFQ010000041.1 GCA_014384545.1 bacterium
CTCTAACCCAAACGGGTGGTGGGGCGCCATTTGGACCGAATGAACCTCCTATTAGTGTCATGAATACTTTCCATCGGCGTCCATAGGGGGCTAACGATTTCCAACCCCGCACACCGCAATCCCTCAAAAGACAGGCGGCACGGGTCAGAGCCCGAAGTGTGGTATTCAAGGCGTTTATCCTTGGATCTTTATCGGTGTCCCTGAAATGGTCGGTTCAACGAATCGAAAACTTATGCCCTTAACTTGGACTTGTTTCGTTTGTAGAATGGACGAAACGGAGGTTTTATCAATCATGACAGATCCTTGGAACGAATCAGATGGTCCAAAAGAAGTAGAGAGTACAAAAGCAGGAGGCATGGACCCCAAAACGTGGGTGTGGGTGATTCTCTTGGTGGGCGCCCTTTGGTTGACTCAAGGAGGTGGTGGTGGAGAGAAGACAACCGCCACACCAGGTGGTGTCTCGGTTGCCGGTCAGGCTGATGGTCCCCTAGCCGAGGGTCTCCTTATGCGGGTGGCGATTCCTGAAGAGGGTCGTTCTTTGGTGGAGGAAGTTAGTTTAGAGATAGGACCGTTGTCGTTTAGAGAGGGTTTGACGGCACGGATTGAACTGCGGAAGGGTGCCACCCTGTACCCAGGTCCTGCGGATGAAGGTGAAGTCGGTGTTTTGGCCTCGATAGATGACTTTGATATAAAGGTCTTGTGGTGGGATGATTTGGCGCCCGAACCTGCCGACTTATTAGGCATGGTGCGGATGATGGGCTTTGACTTGCAACCGATCTTAGATGCGTTGATTGGATCTGAGTTTGGGTATACCCTTACATCCCGAGGTGCTTTCTTGGGTATGGATCCTGAAAAAGCCGCTGCTGTAGCGCAGCGTGTAAGTGCCGCTGCTGGCTACCCGTTGCCTGAAGAGGAGTTGAGCAAAATGGTGGAGACCCTCGAAGAGAGCAAGTGGGAACTTCGAGAGAACCGAGAAGAGATGCTCGCGTTCTTGGACGAGGCTGGTGCAACGGGCGCATTCCCATTCCTTGAAGGGTTTTTTCCTGAAGACGTTGTCACAGGAGAGAGCCGATGGGGTTGGGAGCTATCAGACCTAATGGAAGTCGTGGAGGGTCTTGGAAAGATGGGGCAGGAAGGTGTTGAAGCTGAATTGGAAGCGTCATGGGGCGAATTTGCAGTTCTTGCATCACTCTTGCCCGACTTTGGGTGGAGCCTTGTACCCGTGCGGGTAGAGGGTGCTTTCCTCGTTTTGGCGTTTGAGGCTCATGGCGAGTGGGACTTTGAAGAAATGATAGCCGAAGCCGAGCGTTTGGCAGAAGAAATCAAAGATTTACCATCTCCTGGTACAGATGAGGTTTTCCCCCTCCATCTAGCCTTAAAGGGGAATGGCGAAGTGATGATTGAGATCGCTACCGGAATCCCTCACGCTATGGAAATAGATCTCGTCCTTCAGATTGATGGTGTCAGTCCAGCAGGTCTTGAAGGGCTGATTGAAGAAGGTACAGAAGTCTCGTTCCCGGTTCATCTCCACAGCAAGTTGAGCCCCGCAGCCTAGTTGACTTCTCCGTTTGTTTCTAAGGGTGCTAAGCGCCACTTTGGAAAAATCCGTGCCTTGGATGGGATGGATTTCCATGTGGAAACGGGTGAGTTTGTAGGGTTGATTGGACCCAATGGTGCTGGCAAAAGCACCCTGATTGGTGCTTCTTTGGGATTGGTCCGTTTGCAAGAAGGAGAGATTTACCTGTTTGGTGACGCTCCTGGATTGCCTTTGGGGAAGAGTCGAACAGGGTATTTGCCCGAGTTTTTCTTTTCGCCGGACCACCTTACCCCCAAAGCGTATTTAGAGGAAATCGGTACTTTGTATGGGATGAGTCGCAGAGAAGTCGCAGTGGCAGCCAAACCCCTCTTGGAGCGGATGGGCTTGGCAGCCCATTGGGACCGTCCCTCGGGGAAACTCTCCAAGGGCTTATTGAGACGTTTAGGGATCGTCCGCAGTCTCTTTCACGACCCCGAACTCCTTATCTTTGACGAGCCCGCTTGGGGTTTGGACCCTATGGGTAGAAAAGCGCTTTCAGAGATCTTGGATGAGGCAAAGTGCGCGGGCAAATCTCTTGTCCTCTCTAGCCACAACATGGAGATGGTAGAAGGGGTTTGCGACCGGTATGTCTTTGTGGATGAAGGAAAGGTCCAGTGGGAAGCAACACCAGAGGACTTGAGGGTAGAGAGCTCCGCAACGATTATCTATCGGTCTTTGGGTCCAATCAAGGGTGTTGATGGTACTTCTACTGGGGATGGTCGGATGAAGGTCGTTGTCGCTCCGGAACAGAAGAGCAGCGTTCTGCGTGCACTTTTGGGTGCAGATGCTGAGGTGTTAGAAGTCAATGAATCCCGCACAGAGTTGATTGATTGGGTGGTGGAACGCCTAAAGGATGCGAAAGCGACTCCATCGCCCGCCAAGGAGGAAAGAGAGGATGCGTAGTCTTGCTCCCTCTTTGCATCGGGTCGTAGCCATTGCCCGCATAACGCTACAAGGTGTCGTTGGTAACCGGCGTAGTATGCTCCTTGTATTCTTGGGGGCACTCGTCTTTGGGTTGTCCACTTGGGCCATTGGGCAAAACGCGGACGCAAGTGTCGTTATCTTTACGTGGAGTGGCATCGGTTTCCTCTTTCTTGTCATCTGTTATCAGTCTGCTGATGGATTAAGGGAACAGTTACGACAGAAGACATTAGGACCCATTATTACCGGTCCGCTCACTCGGACTGAATATACATGGGGTCGGTTCTTAGGTATTTGGTTACCAGGGTGGCTTACGTTGTCTGCACTCTTTTGGCTTCTCTTTGAATATGGCGTCGTGCGAACCAAGGGATACGAGCTGATTCGAGAAATAGAGATGTTTACTCGTCAAATGGGCGAGGGTTTACCAGAGGAGTTTGGGTTACCGGAAGCAGCCAAGATGGCGTTCCTGCTGTGGGTTCTTCTTTCCACCTTCCTTTTCTGTGTTTCAGGGGCATTGTTCGCCCTTTCGGGAATCATGAAACAGAAGTTGTCTATCGTTACGACGTTCGTTGTTTGGCCGTTGGTCTCTCATTGGTGGCGGTGGAATCTGCCAGGATGGGAACTATGGCCTCAAGAAGCTGTAAGCGCTGCAGAATCCGCCCAAATGGCCCAACTAACGGGGTGGCCTAGTCTGCCCAATGTGTGGATGATTCCCGTGATCCTCTTCCGGGGGGCAGGTGCCGACCAGCTTACGCTTTACTTTAGTATTCAGTCTGTCGCTTGGGGGTCTCTCTTCCTATGGCTATCGCTATTGGCGTTTCGTCGGCTCGACCTCTCTCGTCCCCAATAGGGGTGAACACCCCCCATTCCATCCCCTCCTAGTCTTTATCTAGTGGAGGTCGCGCAGGAGCACTTTGATGGCGCGTTCAAGTTGAGGGTCTTTCCCAGCGGCTTCATCTTCAGGGTGGAGGAGGACAAGGATGTCAGGGATTGCCGCACCGTTCTCTAGATTCGCACCTAGTTTATCGCCATCAGCCACATACCAGCCCCTAAACGGGAACCGCATACTGGAGCCATCAATAAGGCGTCGGCTACCGGTACTAATCACAGCACCATGGGTGGGAACACCCACCACCTTTCCTCGCTCCAATGTCTGGACAGCATGGCTAAAGATCTCGGCGTTGCTATACGAGTTCTCGTTCGCCAAAACGATGATGGGGTGGGGCCAAGCATACATCGGTAATCGGCTTTGTGGATAACCGAAACTGCCTTCTGGTGCACCACGTGGAATGGTATAGGCGTGGCGCTGCACCATCAGCATAGCGAGAAGGTAGTCGGTCGTCCACCCTCCTCCATTGTCACGCACATCAATGACCAATCCTTCCTTGCCGTGTCCAATCAAGTAAAGCTCTGCTTCGAACCGATCTAAACTACTTTGGTTCATGCCACGAATGTGGACATAGCCAAGTCGTCCTTCAGAAAGTACATCTACCTGCTCTCTATTCCCTTCAACCCAAGCCTCGTACCGCAATCCCGTTATCGTTCCGGAGGACGAAGGGCGAACAATGAGTTCTCGTTCGTCTTCTAAGGGCAAAACCTCAAGCGTAACTGTTGTGCTCCACGCTTCCCCATAGGAGATATGCGTACTGTCGGCAAACTGCAGCGTCAGGGTATGTTCGCCAGGTTCCAATTCAAGGGTTGTATCGGAAGAGCCATCCCCAAAGTGAATATGTGAATCGTCAGAAAGTACAGTCTCTCCTTCGGGAACGAAAGCTCCATCAATAATCAGGTGGTGGTGCCCCGTGCCCTCTTCGCCCTCGCCAGCGGGCATCACCTCTTTGCCAACGACGCCCATCTCCACCGAAATAGGGGAATGGAATGCACCGCCCTCCAAGTCGTTTAGGAAGATAACCCCCTCTTCGGGAATCTCTTGCACCTCTCCATCCACCTCGGTTGTAGGCCCCCAAAGTTGAAGGCGCACAGGATCCCCTGAGAGGTTGGTCAATAGACGGTGGAGATTGTTCCCAAGTACGGGGGACCCATTGATAGAGAGTACCGTTTCGCCAAGTTGAGGACCATCCTCAAAGTCGCTAGGACCCTCCATCACAACACCCGTAATATCAAGTCCTTCTTCACCCAAAGTCCAGTCCAGCCCCAACATTCCTGTGGATTCACGGCTTTCATCCACGGCCGGCACCCGACCGTAATACCCCAAGTGGCTTCCGTTGAGTTCGCCCAACATGATGTCAATCACCGCATCAAAGTCGCGGGCGTGTGCTGCCGAAATAGCCCAAGGGAGGTAACGATCGCGTATTGCATCCCAATCGGCACCGTGGTGGTTTTCGTCATAAAACCCCCGATCCATCGTCCTCCATGCTTCAAGGAATACCTCTGTCCTCCGTGCAACTCGATTCAATAAGTATTGGATAGAAAAGGGGTGGGTTTGTTCATTCTTTGACGTCGTTTTCGTGCTTCCCACTTGTCCCTGTAATGTCAGGTATTCCACACGGTCTCCTTTTTCGTTGAGGCGGAGCGACCTGGGGTTCTTACCACTCGTGATCTTCAAGGGAGACCCACCTGAAAGAGAGATGGAGTAAAGGTCACTTCCATCGTGCGAACCCCTAAACACCACCCGGCTACCATCATGCGTCATGACCATTTCGGTTTCGTTCCCATCCAGCCGCGTCAACGAGCGGATGCGTAGGGGGAGACGATCGGTATCAATCTGAACCCAAGTCTCGGGTTTCTCTTTCTTTTGAGCCTCGGCTTCTTCTTTCCAGAGGTCGTCTCTTTCCCGTTTCGTCAGGTCTTCGTCGCTCTCTCTAAGGAATAGATACCAAATATCGGCACTATCCCCATATCGACGGGTAGAAAAGGCTAAGACACGCCCGTTTTCACTCCAAGCAGGGTAAGTGTCGTAGTCGGGATGGGCAGAGAGATTCAAGGGAGATTCCGAGCCATCGGCGGGGGCAATCCAAACATCGCTGTTGTGCTCTATATCTTCTACATGCCAAGCCAACCACGAGCTATCGGGGCTCCAAGAAACCCAAGGCCAATCCCATCCCGTACGAATCGTCGTGGGTTCGCCTAGAGAAGGAGCGTCCCAACCAGCGCTTTCCTCATCTTCTTTACCCGTGGGGATGGATCCTTCACCCCCCTCTTCTTCATCTTCTTCACCAGCCCGGATGGATCCCTCACCCTCCACTTCCTCGTCCTCATCATCCTCAAGATTGACGCCCTCTTCATCTCCTTGAGGCTGGTCAGAAGATGGAGATTTCTCTTTTTGGGGCGAGGGTAGGGTTAGGGGTGCTATCAACAGCGTCCCATAATCCTCCACATAAGACAAGGATTCGCCGTTGGGGGAAAGGACAGGATGGTGGTGGGGCATGGGTCCGTTCGTCAAGGGGTACGCTTCCCAACTGAGTACATGGCGTGGGTCCGTCTCCGAATCGGAGGGGCGTGCTGCCCAAATCTGCTCGGTGCCCGTCCTATCAGAAACAAAAAGGAGTGTGCGACCATCGCCAGCCCAAGATACAGAAGACTCCATCTCTCTGGTCGTCGTGACACGATGGCTCTCTTTCAAGTCCAAGTCCACCACCCAAATCTCCCCATCCACAGCGACTGCCATCGTCTTCTTGTCTAGGATATCAAAAGATTGAGCGCTGTCTCCAAACGAGACCCACTCGGCATCGTTCTGGAGTGAATCTCCCAACGCTTCTAATGGTAGGGTGCTAAGCTCTTCGGTTTGGGTATCAAAGAGGGTAATGCCGCCTCCTACTTCCATCGCAATCAACGAGCCATCCCACGAGATATTGGCATCTCGGATGCTCAAATCTGTAAAGCTCGTCTTTTTCCGAGCACGGTTTCCTTCGGGCGTTGATGACCAAAGATTATGGGAATCTCCACCACGCTCACTGACAAACCATACCCTCTCTCCATCTGGTTCCCACATAGGGAGATGGTCGTTCCCCTCAAAGTGGGTTAGTGGAGTGGCATCTCCTGAAGCAAGATCAGTACTCCAGATTTCCCTATTGGCGCTCCCTAAGTAACCGCGTCGGTATCGGCTGTTCGTTCCTCGAACAAAGAGGAGGGTGTTCCCATCAGGGGAAAGCGTAGGTTGGTAACCGAGGAGGGGGGACAAGGGTTCGGGCGTAGTGGGGCTCTCAACAGAAACGGAGTAGATTTCAGACATCCTGAACACAGTTCGGCTCCGTCTTGAAGAAAACAGAATGGACTTTCCGTCAGGAGAGAACCCCGAAAGCGAATCTGTTCCCGAAAAGAAGGTCAATCTTGTGGGGGCTCCTCCCTCGCTATCCATGATAAAGATGTCATCATTCCCCCAGCGATCACTCGCAAAAGCCAAGAGCGAACCATCGGGGGACCATGCGGGGCTGTGGTCGTAAGCTGGGTGAATCGTGAGCCGTGTCGCTCGACCTCCATCAGATGAAACGGTCCAAATATCACCTTGCCAAGCGAAGGCAACAAGAGAGCCATCAGGAGAAGGTGAGGGGTCTCTAGGAAAGACCATTTCTGCCCCACCAAGTTGGGCGGTCCAAAACAGGAGAATAGGGATCAGAATTCGATTTTTCATAACCTGAATCATAGTCTAAAAAACTTTAGGATTCACCTATGCGCATAAACAGGTTTTTAGCCCTTTGTGGTATGGGTTCGCGCCGCGAAGTTGAAAGTCTCGTGCTTGAGGGGCGGGTTACATTGCGAGGGCTAGGAGGGATTTCGCCTATTTCGTCTCTTTCCACTCAAGTAGATGCCGAATGGGCAGAGGTCTTTGTGGATGGCGAGCGCGTCCGTCCTCGAAAGAAGCGTTTTATTCTCTTGTACAAGCCTGTGGGGGTCGTCACCACCAAGAAAGATCCATTGCGACGACCGATTGTGATGGACTTGCTCCGAAAGACAGACCGAGACCTCTTTCCCGTGGGACGGCTGGACATCGATAGTGAAGGGTTGCTCTTGTTTACGAATGATGGTGAGTTGGCTCAGCGGATTGCACACCCCAAACATGGTCTTACAAAGAGGTACGAGGTGGAGGTGATTGGCTCTGTCCACAAGGAAATCTTGGACAGAATGAAGGCAGGCATACGAGACGAAGGTGAGATGTTGAAAGTTCGAGAAGCTCGACAAGTTAGAAAGCACGGCAAGAAGACGACGATCTCTTTGGTCTTAGGAAGAGGTAAAAAGAGAGAGATTCGCCGCCTGTGTAAGAGGCTGGGGCTGAAAGTCCTGCGGCTAAAACGGGTGGCGATTGGACCCCTAGAAGACCCTTGGCTGGAAAGAGGAAGGTGTAGACCATTGAAAGATGCCGAAATAGAGGCACTTCGTCTGTCCTTGAACCCCAAACAACGGTAAACTGTTTTATATGCCTGAACCCCTTCACATAGGCTCTCCCGAAAAAGTCTTCGGTAAACTCTGCGACCATTTGGTCAAGGAGCGAAAGAAGGACCCAATGCGCCCCCTATTTGTCTTATTGCCATCCAATAACGAGTCAGCTGTCTTGAGTCGATGGGCCCTTAAGGCCAAGCTGGGTGGCGTGATTCCCCTTACGCCTATTGATTATGCCTCCCGCTCTTTCTTAGCGAATGGGATGATACTTTCTAAGCCATCTCCTGCAGAGGAACGAAAGGCGTTACGACAAGCTTTGCGAAAGATTCAACCCCTCCATCCTGAACTTTCTCGCTGTGCAGAATCAGGAAAGACCGGTGCCTTAGCAATACTCCACAACGCTGTGTCCCGATTGGTTGAATGGTTGCCCATCGTTGATCCAGGGCACCCGATTGAGGAAAGTCCCATCCTTGCCCTTACATTGGCATGGGAAGAAGTCTGGAGAAAAGAGACGACATATATTCCCCAGTCCTTATGGATGGGGAGGGCAAGGCTTTTGCCTCGTCAAGCACCTGCTCCAGATGCCGTTTGGGGGCTCGCTGACTTAAATCGAACTGAAGAGGACTTATTCAGCCCGTGGCGAAATGAAACGCCGTGGTTTGTACCTTCTCCTGCCCACGATGAAATAGGGGCGCGCCATTTGGACAGGCTCGTTTCATTCCTCCAATGTGAAATCGTTGATGAAGGAGCCGAAACAGCCCCTGCAAATTGGCATATTTTCGGGCATATCTCCGAGTCTGTTTCCGTTGCTTATCGGGAGTGTGATGAAGGGGGCGGCGTATTGGCTACACCACCAAGCCTGATCGAACCGGTTGGATTGTTGTCAACGATGCTCCTTCGTGGGCAGGCTCCACCTTTGGTTCGCCCATTGGGTTCGACGCCTGCTGGTTTGTGGGCACGGCTTTTGAGTGGAGGGGAAGGCATGGGGGATATTGATCGAAGGGAAGTGATGGAAGCGATGAAAGCTAGAGGGTGGGGTGGCGAAGATTGGGAGAAAGCGACACGTCGTTTAGGGATTCAAAGGTGGGGAGAAGATCTCAACAGGCTAAGCCAAGCACTCGGTGGCGAAATCCCTCCTCCCAGAGGGTTGGGTGACAGCAAGAAGTGGGTAAAGAAGTTAAAAGAAGTCACTGAAAAAGTACGATGGGGGGATATTGATCGCACTCTGTTGACAGGACCAGATCCAAGGGGCCGAGAAGCGATTCGTGTTGCTTGGGGCGATGAAGGTAGTAAGTCCTCTTTGACAGAGTGCTTGATTCTAGAAAAGGCACCTAAAGAAGAGGGAAAGGGAGGTCGTCTGCCTCTTCCCTTGCGTGCGGCAGCGCTTAATCCTCATGGTCCCCTGCACCTGATTGGGATGACTGCCGATCGGTTTCCGGGGTCTCTAGATGCACAGATGCTCCAAGATCATGCCCTTGAAACCCATTTGGAATTACCCGATGAAAGAGATCGCTTGCACGAACTCTCTTGGCAAGCTTGGTGCTTATCAACGACCCGGAACGGGAAACCCACAGAGGTCTATACCGACAGTTTGGACGACCGGGGCGAAGCTCGATTTGCTACGCCCTTACTAGAACTTTCGGAGGGAAAGGAGGGCCACGGACACACACTCTTGCCTGTGGGACCAAGGTATAAGGCTCAAATCGCCTTATCTAAATGGGAAGGGAGCGGCGTAAAGGACGATAGATTCAAAGTGGAGCCATCCAATGAAGGGATAGGGCTTCGGGTGACTTCCATTAGAGAAGGGGCTCCCCCCTGTCCTTTTGCCCATTGGGCATCTTTGGGTGGTGGCCCTGTTGAAGATCCATCGGGAAGGCTTGAACCCACCAGTCGAGAATTGGGATCCGTATTCCATTTAGCTCTTGAAGAAGGTTGGCGGCTCCATGCGATGGGCGTTTCACTGACAGAGTCGGACTTCTCCGCGTTGATCCAGGGTGCCGTTCAATGGTTTCCTATGGGGTTGCAGGAGGCTGGACGATCAGCAACGGATCGGCTTGTTGTTGGTGCACTTAAGGTCTTTCATGCTTGGACAGAGGGCCCCTTGTCTGAATTTGAAGAGGGAGAAGCCGAGTGGTCCCCCACAAAGGAAGGCCTGCCCAAGGGTTCATTCAAATTGCCAGGATTAGAGAGCGTTTGGCTGAGGGGAAAGATCGACTGGGTAGGAAAAGGACCGACATCGTGGTTGATGGTAGACTACAAAACGGGGACGGGACCTAGAGAGACCGGAAAACCGTCCGATTTGACCCAAGCCGCTCTGTACCCCTTTGCGGGTTCACCAACCTCCCACCAGATTCGTTTTGCCTATTTCTACCCTCTAGAAACGAGGGAAGATCATCGCAAATTTGTCCTAGCAAACCCCAACCCCTTGGCAGGTCAGGGGTGGGAGACCTTGCGTGACAAGTTGAATCTGTGGAAAGGCGATTGGGACGGGGGTTCAAGAGCACCAAAGCCCAGTGATAAGGGGTGCAAGTGGTGCGATTGGGCAGAGGCATGCCGCAAGGAAAACTGGGAATTGTGGACCCAATGAAACTCCCGCGATTCATTGATGCCTCTGCAGGAACGGGCAAGACCCACCGTCTCACATGGTGCGCCTTATCAGCACTAGAACAATCAGAGGATGTGAGAGCTATTGTCTTATGTACATTCACGGTTGCAGCAACGAATGAACTAAGAGAGAGAATCCGAAGAACCCTTCTTATGAAAGATGAAGAGTTCTTCAAGTACGCCAAGGGAATGGACTTTTCACTCGAGGGGCTGGATCGCCAGGCATTGGTAAAACAGGTGCCCGCATTAGAGATTCGCACGCTAGATAGTTACTTCCATAGGTTGTTGAATAAGTTGAGCCCGGGGCAACTCTCTCGCATCCCAACGACACGAGAAGTCGAAGCTGTTCTTAGAGATAGTTATACGACGTGGATGACCGAGGATCCTCAACGGATGGTGAGGTTTGGCAAAGCACAAGATGGAACAGTAGCAAAAGCGCTTCGACAATTGGCAGAGGGTGCTGATGGATATAGCGAAGAAGATCTGGTCGTTGCACTCCATACGCACGATTTGGGGCCCTTAACCCAAGCGGTCATTACCCAAGTGAAAGAATTGGTGGAAGAAGCTTTGGTCCCGCTAGGTTCGTCGTGGGCACCGACAGCCAGAAGTGGTGATCGAGTAAGACCTGTTAGAGAAGCACTCTCAGCTTGGTGTGAACGAAGTGGTGATGAAGCTGTAAGACTGGGCAAGGCACTAAAGAAGCTTATAGATTCGCTAATTGAGGTAGAAGGAGCACCCTTGGGACCCGTTTCTCTGCTTAAGGAAGCGAGAGAAGGGGTGCTAGGCTTGAATGACTTAAGAGATCCCAACGACCCCTCTAGATTGTCTTCGGATATCCTTCGATATATTCAGGTTTATCGAGAGGAGATGGAAGGGAGAGGGTTGATGGGTAATGGGCAGATCGCCGTGAAGCTCTTGGAAGCGTTAGAGAGTGCCCAAGACCTAGGCACGCCCCAACCCAAGTGGATTCTCGTAGATGAGTTTCAAGATACTTCCCCCTTGCAAGGGCGTGTGTTGGGTCGTATCCTTGAAATCATGGAGGGTTGGGGTGGGGGTAGTACTGTGGTGGGAGATGAGAAACAAGCGATTTATCAGTTTAGGGGTGCCAGTACCCAGCCCTTCATCAATTATAGAGAATCGGTTCCCTTGGGCAGAAGAGAATCACTAGAAACATCTTGGAGGGCATCTCCTGCGACCTTAGCTGTTGTGGACTCGTTGATAGCACCTTTCCTTGGTAAAGAGGTCGTTGCGTTGGTGTCCGATTCACAGGCAAGTCACCATGGGATTCGGCCTGAAGTCCCTCTCTCCATTTGGGCTTGTGCGCAACCCGAACTGTCAAAAAAAGGTAATTGGATCAAGAAGGGTCAAAGCGAGGGACAAAAGTCGTTGATTGATAGGGCGGAAGATAGTGTCGTCTTTCTTTCAGAATCTGAACCCGAAGATGAAATCCTCGTTCTAGGAAGGAAATGGCAAGATCTCTTGTCTTTGTCTAAGCGTCTTTCACGCAGAGGACTGCCCGTTCGCGTGGCAGGTGATCCCAACCTCTTTTCAGATCCTGATGTCCGTTCACTTGTCAGCACGCTGCGTGCTTTGGCTTGGCCCCAAGACAAGGTCCATAGGTTGGCTTGGTTGTTGGGACCAGCTTGGGCATTTACGGTAGAAGAAGTGGAGAAAGGAGAGGCTGAGGTTCAAAATGCGCTTGAGGCATTGGAGGGTTGGGCTGATGACTTGATCCAAGGGAGAAGCGCCGTGGAGGTGCTCTCTGAAATCATCTACGCCACAGGGTGGTTATATGGTTTGGGTGGCGATGAGCGTGCCCATGAACGACGGTTGCGTCTTTTGGCAGCGATGGAGTGGTTGAGGCTATCTCAGGAAGAAGGGAGTGGATTGACTGCGGGTGACTTGGCAGACCTCATGGAGAAGGGGAGAGAGATGGGCGATCGCGTGCATGCCCCGACGATTATTGGAAAGGGCATAACCTTAAGAACACTCCATGGCGCCAAGGGGCTTGAAGCAGACCATGTGGTGTTGATTGATCCCGAGAGGAATGAACCCTTAGGCAAGGGGGGCTTGATTCTGCCACTGCGGAGCTTTGCCATGGGGAAACCAGCCAAGGGGAGGTATGAACCCCTTCCAGATGGGCAGTTAGGGGGGCTTTGGTTGCCCTTGCCTCATCCGGGAAACCCCGTTTGGATTAGCCAAGGCTTTATGGAAGCCTGGCGCCATGGGAGACTTGAAGAGGCGAAAGAGAGGATAAATCTGGTCTATGTGGGGCTTACTCGTGCAAAGAAGACGATTCATCTGGTGGTGAAGGGATTGCGTTCCCGTCAAGACCTCTTGTCCGAGAATCTCCTAGGTTCTGTCTATGCTAATCTGGGTGGGGACGCCGCATTGAATAGGATCATGGCTGAACCAGATCAAGAGAAGAGAATTGATTTATCGCTTGAAGTTCTAGAGAAGCAAGGTCTTGGGGTTGACGAGGCACATATCGTTTATCTCCCCCCAGCTGTCCGTTCAGCACCCGTCTATCAGTCAAAGCCTTCAGTAAGGGAAGAGATAGGGTGCGCGGTTCGTTCCATTGAAGAAGACGATCTGCCAGACGAGCAGGGGTGGGATGCATTGAGATGGGGGGATCAAGTGCATCGTGCGATGGAGATCTTGGGTCCCCCTGGTGGGGGAGGGAGGGAAGAGGGGTGTCACGTGGCACTAGAAGCGTCCGCAAAGATCGTGGGTGAAGGGGATCGCATCCCAGCGACGG